>JBBSOC010000081.1:0-8155 GCA_038260095.1 Mycobacteriales bacterium
AAATCGACGTAACAAACCTGGCACAGTTCCAGGTACCGCGTTAGGCCTCGGCAGCGAACTTCCGGCCGGGCTGGGAAAAGTGGGCCGCGAGGCCGGCACAGCACTACAGCACAATGTGTACAGCGCAAGCCACTTTGACCCCAGTAAAAACCTCGAAACTCAAGCTCGTGACGCCACCCCCGAACAACTACAGGCCAGTCAGCAGGCGCTACGCCAAGCGCGCGGCGGGTCTAGCAGCCGGTTGGACGCAAAGCTTGCGGCGCTAGATTCGGCAGTGGGTCGCGAGCTTGCTAAAAAGCGGGGCGCCGAGGGCAAAGGCGACCGCTATGCCCGTAAACACTACGGCGTAACCAGTGCTCAGCTACTGGAGCGCGACGCATTGCCCGACCGGCTGAGCCGCAACGCTGGCAGCCCCAACGCAGCGCAACGGCAGGTCGACGACATGGTCGCGCAGCGTAATGCCGCGCCCGAACCACAGCCGCCGCCTCCCGCCTCGGTTGGACTCCCGGCACCCGTGTGTGCTAACCGGCCACCCAGCCGGCTGCGCGGGGTGCGTACCGGATCGCGTGCGGAGCGGATCGCCGCCCAAACCAGCTATGCTCAGGGCAGGCAAAATCAGCGTAAGCGGGCGTCCCTGACGTAGCGCGTTATCCCCATACTGTGTTGATATGCACAAATGTGCATGATTTCGAGAAATTCGCGGCGCGGAGCAGAGAAGATGGTTACGTGATGACTCCTCGCAGCCCACACTTGCCCTTCATGGCCACCGAAGCGGGTAAAGCTATCGCCGCGGCTACTCGAGTTCGTCAGCACGATGTGGCCGTTGTGCTCGGCTCTGGTTGGGCGCCTGCCGCCGATGAGTTCGGCGAGCCAGTAGCCGAGCTTTCCTTTGAGGACCTTCCCGGCTTCGCTCCGCCAGGCGTCATCGGCCACGCCGGCCAGGTGCGGTCAATCGTGGTCGGCAACAAGCGGGTACTGGTGTTCTTGGGCCGCACACATTTGTATGAAGGTCATGGCGAGAAAGCGGTAGCGCACAGTGTTCGGGTTGCCGCCGCCGCTGGGTGCCACACCGTCATGCTGACCAATGCCGCCGGTTCGCTGCGCGAAGACTGGCAGGTGGGCCAGCCGGTGCTGGTCAGTGATCACATCAACTTCACGGCGCGTTCACCGCTCACTGGGCCGACGTTCACCGACTTGACCCAGCTGTACTCGCCGCGGCTACGCGCACTTGCGCGCAACGTTGATCCGTCGCTGGTGGAAGGCGTCTACGCGGCGATGCCAGGCCCGCACTACGAGACGCCGGCGGAGATTCGCATGCTCCGAATCGTCGGGGCGGACGTGGTCGGTATGTCTACGGTGCTGGAAGCCATTGCCGCCCGAGCCGCGGGTCTGGAGGTGCTGGCGTTATCGCTCGTCACCAACCTCGCTGCGGGTATCAGCGGCGAAGTTCTAGACCACGCCGATGTGCTGCAAGCCGCACGTGACTCAGCAAAGCGCATGGGTCAGTTACTGGCCGATGTCACCGCCCAGCTTTAGGGAATGGAACACAGCAGAAGCCTTTTAGGGGGTGGCGGTAGTAGGGGTGTCTGTAACAGTCGTAGGAGCATCCGAGGCGCTTGCGTAGTTCACCGCGAAAGCTGCTCCCACTAGTGCGAGCAGTAACGCGGCAAGCACCAGCCACAGGCGGATGCCGGACTTGTGCTCTCGATGCCGCCAGCTGCTGTTGCGGGTTCGAGCCCGCCGCGCCTGCTTAGCCGCGCGGCGTTCCGCGCCGTTAGCGGTTATTCGCCGATGCCGTCCGCTGGTGTTTCCGGAGTTGGTCTGCTCCGAAGCGGAAGTGGCTAAGGTTTGTTCAGCCCGGGTAGGTTGCCGCCGGGTACCTCGCCGAACGCTGGCTGATCTCCGACTTCCGGCATCGCTGACGCCGCTCGTGGCTCGGTGTCTACGTAGGGTGCCCGGTTGAGCATCGCGGACTACTATCCGTTGATTCACCTGCTCCTTGCTTGCGGCCTCCCTGAAGCTGGAAGATCCCCGTAGCGCCACAGTTTTCACCGGAGCAGTTTGGCTGCCGATATCGTGCGCACCTGAGTTCTCACTAAGCAGCGCTGTGAGCTCTGCTTGCGTTCGCTGAAGATCCCAGCGGTCTTCCGGGGTCTTGGCCAGCAGGCTGGTGAGGATAGGAGTCAACGCTCCGGCACGGAGCATGCCATCGGGCGGATCGCAGACCACCGCTGTCATGGTGTTCATCGGGTCTCCCCGATCGAAGGGGGGTCGACCCTCCACTGCCGCGTACAGGCTGCTACCGAGTGAAAACAGATCACTGGCTGGACCAAAGGGACGCCCACGGGCCCGCTCGGGAGCAATATACTGTGGCGAACCCAGCAGCAGCCCCGTGCTGGTAAGCGGTGTGTCGTTGGGAGATCGGGCGGCGCCGAAATCGGTAAGCACGACGCGACCGGTGGTGGTGATCAAAATGTTTCCGGGTTTCACGTCTCGGTGCAGCACGCCGGCGTTGTGGGCAGTCTCAAGCGCTCCCAGCACAGCTAGGCCGATCTCGGCGACTTCGCGCACCGGCAAAGGACCGTCATCTTTGATGATGTCAGCGATGCTGCGTGCGTCCAATAGCTCCATCACGATCCACGGCCGGCCAAGGTCGGTGACAACATCGAAGATCGATACCACCGCGGGGTGGTTCAGTGCGGCGGCGGCACGGGCTTCTCGAAGCATGCGTTCGCAAAGCAGCTCTCGTTCTTTACTAGGAACACCCGGCGGGATGACAACTTCTTTGATCGCAACGTCGCGCCGCAGCAGTACATCGTGGCTACGCCATACCGTTCCCATGCCCCCCGAGCCGACGGCTTCGCGCAGCGAGTACCGCTGCCCGACCATCTGGGAGGGACTGCTCGTGGGCGTGGGGTCGGGGGCGTGCCCCAGTGCGGTGGGAAGCATCGAAGTCGTCTCGTCCACGCTTTCTGTGTGACACCGCGCCCTACGATGACGCTAGAACTTCGAAGGGTGCGGTGAAGCTGTCATGAATGATGCATCACTCAGGATGTCGGAATCTGGCTTCCCGATCAAGCCGGTGTATGAACCTAATGATGTTCCACTTGACACGGCCGCTAGATCGGGTGCTCCAGGTGAGTTTCCTTTCGTGCGGGGGATTCATCCGGGTATGTACACAAATCGCCTTTGGACGATGCGGCAATATGCCGGGTTTGCTACGGCTTGTGAGTCTAACCGGCGCTATCACGAGCTGTTAAACGCCGGTACTACCGGGTTGTCGATCGCGTTTGATTTGCCCACTCAAATGGGATACGACTCCGATAACCCGCTTGCACACGGTGAAGTTGGACGCGTCGGAGTGGCGATCGACTCGCTGGAAGACATGCGAACGCTGTTTGACGGAATACCGCTGGACGCAGTTTCGGTCTCTATGACCATCAATGCGCCGGCCGCCGTGTTGTTGTTGCTGTATCAAATTGTGGCTGAGGAACAGGGCGTGTCGCCGGCAGTGCTGAACGGCACCATCCAGAACGACATCCTCAAGGAGTACATCGCCCGCGGTACCTACATCTTTCCGCCACAGCCCTCGCTGCGACTGATCATGGATACCTTTGCTTACTGCAACAGAGAGCTACCGCGCTGGAACATGATCTCCATCTCCGGTTACCACATGGCTGAGGCCGGCGCCACTCCCGCGCAAGAGCTCGCGTTCACTTTGGCCAACGGCGTGGCATACGTTCGTGCCGCGCTGCAAGCCGGGATGACACTGGATGAGTTCGCGCCGCGGTTGGCTTTCTTTTTCGTAGTTCGAACCGCTTTTCTGGAAGAGATCGCCAAATTTCGTGCCGCTCGCCGTATCTGGGCTCGAATTATGCGTGAGGAGTTTGGTGCGAAAAATCCCAAATCGGCCGCACTGCGATTTCACACTCAGACCGCGGGGGTGCAGCTGACCGCCGAGCTACCCGAGCTGAACCTAGTTCGAGTGAGCGTTCAAGCCCTCGCGGCGGTGTTCGGCGGCACACAGTCGTTGCACACTAACGCCTACGATGAAGCGCTCGGGCTACCTACCGCCGCCGCTGCCCAGCTCGCGCTGCGAACCCAGCAGGTGCTTGCCTATGAAACTGATGTCACCTCCACGGTGGACCCGTTCGCCGGTTCGTATGCGGTGGAGTCGATGACCGACGACATGGAACGGACAGTGAACGAGCTGATGGCTCGAATCGAGGCGATGGGCGGTGCGGTCTCGGCCGTTGAGCGTGATTTCCAACGGGCTGAAATCGAGGAAGCCGCTTACGCCCAAACTCAGCGCATTGAGCGAGGTGAGCAAGTTGTGGTGGGAGTGAACCGCTTCACCTCGCCGGCTAGTGCGGGCGAGGAGTATGTGCCGCTGCGGGTCGATCCGGTGGTTGAGCAGGCTCAGTGTGAACGGCTGCGGGCGTTGCGGTTGCGGCGCGACCCGGTGAGCGTTGCCAGTTCGCTCGCTGAGCTACGCACGGCAGCCGCCGGTAACTCCAACGTATTGGAACCCATGAAGGCGGCGCTGGCAGCACATGCCACCGTAGGTGAGGTCTGCGATGCGCTGCGGCAGGAGTGGGGAAGCTACCAGCCGTGAACAAAGCCCCAGCGATATCCGCACCGACGTGGGAGGATGTATAGGTGACGCGGCTGCTGTCGGTGGGGAGGTGGGAAATGTTGATGCGTTCCCGAGCCGCCGTAGCGCTACGGCGCTGGCTAGCGATGGGTGATAAGCCCTTGCCCTCCTTGCGCACTGTTACCGGGGCCGGCGTGACCCTTGCGGCGCTGGCGCTGGCCGGCTGCGCCAGTATCGGTAGCCCTAACCCGGACACTGGTTCGTTTTACCCTGGCCCGGCCGCTCCTGTCACGTCCGCGCCAAACGCCCAGCCGTATTGCGATAGCGATCATGGCTCATTTCAACGTGTGGACACGCTCGAGACGGTTGTACTGCGTGCCGATGCGAACGGCAAACTGGCTGGGAAACCGCTAGCAGTTTTTGCTATTGCTGGGCAGTTTTGTGGCGGGACGCAGTACCGGGGTTTTGTGGCCGTGGTCGCTGGCCAAGGAGTTTCGCCTCAAAGCGGCATCCGACTGATTGGCGCGGTAGCGAATCCACAGGGTTTCATCCCACCGCATATTTTCATCCCTACGGACACTTCGGAGCCAGTGCAAGTGGTGATCAGCACTGAAGGTCATGCGGCAACGGGTCAACCGGAAAACGGAATTTTCAGCATCGAGGTAACCGCCCTGCGGCCTGACCCCAAAGGCGGCAGTTTAGGCGACGACACCCGCGTCTCCCTGCCGAATCCACGCGCTAACGGAAAGTTGGGACAGGAAGGCTTCTACAGACTCATGGGTCCATTTCGTGACAAACAAGTGCGGGAATTCGCTGCGTTGACCGCGCAACACCGGGCCGCGGAGCTAGGCATTCGCTAGTAGCTGCCACTGCTCCTGTGATTTCCAACGGGCCGAAATTGAGGAAGCCACTTACGCCCAGACCCAGCGATGCACTGCGGCAGGGGTGGGAAGTTACCAGCCGTGAAGTTATCCTTGGCCTTGTGGCTTACTCATGCAGCTAGCTGTGACACTCGTTGGTGCGAAACCCCCAACACCTGGCCGATGTCGCGCATAGTTAACCCATCAGCCTCAAGCTGCGCCACCAGCAGCCGTGCTCGCTCAGAGCTTTCCGCCTGAGCTTTCACCGCCTTCTCCTGAGCTGTCTTAAACGCCCGTAGTTGCGCGAGCTCATCCTGCGGTAGCTGCACGTCGATCTCGAGATCAAACGAGTCCTTGGCCACCTCGAGCATGAGCGAGATAGCGTCACGGATCGTTTCCTCTACCTGGTCCAACCGTCGAGCTTGAGAGAACGTCCCAGGAATTTCGGGAACCTCAAGCCCCCACCATTTTCCGTCACGCTCGGCAACTACTCGGTACGTAATCATTTCCACCATCCCTTTCCCAGTTCGCCTTCGAGCTGCTTGAGAATCTTCTCTGCGGTGCGTTCGGGAATCTCGTTATGCCGGCCGATAGTTGTATAAGTGTTTCCTACGCGGAGTCTGGTATGGCTGCCACCCTCGCGCATCTCCAAATTCAGACCCTTCGCTTTAGCCGCTCTAATGACCTTTTTCAGGAGCTCTTTCCTGTTCACATCAATTAGTCTATAGCTATAGACAGAAGCAAGTCAATATGGCTAGACAAATTGTGCTGGATTGCGGGTCTCGCCTAGGCAACCGAACCAATGCTGTGGGACCTGATCAGATACCATTTCATCGGGCCATTGGGCAATCAAGAGAGCTGTGTAAGACTCCACAGTACGTGTGCAACGACGAGCAGCAGAGCACGAGATTCTTGAGAAATGTCTCACAAGAGCCAAGCAGAATGGGGCATATGATCCGCATCGTCATCATCGGCGGAGGTCCAGCTGGGTATGAAGCCGCGCTCACCGCGGCAGCACTCGGCGCGCACACCACCGTGATAGAACGTGACGGCCCTGGCGGGGCGTGTGTGCTGTATGACTGCGTTCCGAGTAAAACCCTCATTGTCTCCTCGGTCGCCGCCACGGCTTTTCGAGAGGGTGACTCGATCGGAGTGATGGCGGGCGAGCCAGACCAGGTGTGGGTGAATCTTCCCACCGTTCATGGCCGCATCCGGGGGCTCGCGCTGGCGCAGTCAGCCGATATCCACGGCTCGCTGACCGCGGCGGGAGTCGACGTGGTCGCTGAAACTGCTCAGCTGGGCGCTGACGCCGGAGATCATCTACACCGCGTGTATGTGACCCCGAGCTCCGGCATGCCCTACACCCTGGACGCGAACGTGGTGCTGCTGGCTACCGGAGGTAGCCCGCGGAAACTACCGACCGCCCCGCCCGATGGCGAGCGCATCCTGACCTGGCAGCAGCTATATGAGCTCCCCGAGCTTCCGAGCGAGTTGGTAATTGTTGGCTCAGGAGTGACCGGCGCGGAGTTCGCCAGCGCGTACCAGGCGATGGGCAGCCATGTCACGCTGATCTCGAGCCGCGACCGCTTAATGCCGCAAGAAGACGCCGACGCCGCAAATGTGATCGCTGAGGTCTTTGCCAAGCGAGGCATGACGATCGTGCCAAATGCGCGTGCTACCGCTGCGCGTCGTACCCCGAGCGGCGTTGTCGTGGAGCTGGCGGACGGCCGCACAGTAACGGGCAGTCACGCCCTGATCACCGTGGGATCGATACCCAACGTGAGTGACCTTGGGCTAGATGTGCTCGGAGTGGCGCGGGGGCCTGGCGGCCATATCGTGGTCGATCGGGTCTCGCGCACAAATGTGCCCGGCATTTACGCCGCGGGCGACTGCACTGGAGTGCTGGCGCTAGCGTCGGTAGCTGCTGCGGCGGGGCGTATCGCCATGTGGCACGCGCTGGGTCAAGCGGTGTCACCGCTGGATTTAAGCACCGTGGCGGCGAACATCTTCACCGATCCCGAGATTGCCTCCGTCGGCGTAGGCCAGGCCGCGGTGGATGCCGGGACCGTCCAAGCCGCGTCGGTGACGCTCCCGCTGAGCCGGAACGCCCGGGCGAAGATGCAAGGGTTTAGTGAGGGTTTCGTGAAGATTTTCAGCCGCCCGGTATCTGGCTTAGTAGCCGGAGGTGTTGTGGTGGCACCGCGGGCAAGTGAGTTGATCCTGCCCATCTCACTTGCGGTGCAACACCGCCTCACCGTGCAGCAGCTCGCGGCGACCAGCACGATCTATCCGTCGTTATCGGGCTCGATCATCGAAGCGGCACGGCGGCTGATCGAGTATCCGAGCGAGTAATGCCTGAACCTGGTCGTGCGCCCAGGTGCTCCGCCTACACTCACAGGGTCGGTAAAACCGCTCACAGCGGAATGTTCCCATGCTTCTTGGTCGGTTGGGTCTCGTGCTTGTTCGCCAGCAGCCGCAGCGCACGTCCTACCGCGTGTCTGGTCTGTGCCGGTTCAATTACAGCGTCTAGATAGCCGCGCTCTGCCGCGATATAAGGGTTCGCCAGCGTCCGTGTGTACTGCTGCGTGAGCTGTTCACGTAACGCATTGGGATCATCTGACTCTGCGAGCTGGCTGCGATACAGCACGTTCACCGCGCCAGCCGCCGCCGACTCAGCGCCTCCTGCCGAGCCCGACCTCGG
>JBBSOC010000082.1:0-8146 GCA_038260095.1 Mycobacteriales bacterium
ACGTCACCAAACAGGATCGGCGGCCGCACGCACCTGCTCCCATAGGACTGCACCCAACCGTGAGTCGTAGCGGCAAAACCGTCCAAGGATTCGGCGAAGTACTGCACCATATCGTTCCGCTCCGGCTCGCCGTGAACCAACACGTCCAGCCCCAGCTCTTCCTGCAGCGCGATTACCGAAGCGATTTCGGCTTTCATCTGCGCGGTGTACCCGGCTTCATCAATGCGCCCAGCGCGGAAGCCCGCTCGGGCGGCCCGCACCGCAGCGGTTTGCGGGAATGAACCGATCGTGGTGGTGGTCAGCGGCGGAAGATCCAGGTCACGTTGCGCGGTTACTCGAGCGGAATACGAGGAGCGTGCGCGCTGATCCGCGGTGAGTTCAGCTACCCGATCACGAACCGAACTGTGATGACGCCACGGCGCGTTCCGCCACTGCGCCACGGCTTCCGAGCTCGCCACCGTTTCTTGCACCGCCTCGGCGTCACCAGCTAATGCCCGCGCCACGGTGACTACTTCAGCAACTTTCTCTTGTGCGAACGCCAAATGAGCCTTCACACGTGGATCCAGCTCGGTTTCGACGGAAAGGTCCAAGGGAACATGCAGTAATGAGCAGGAGGTGCCGATGACTAGATCGTCGGTGACGTCCTGCAACGCCCGAGCTGTTTCACATGCGACACCCAGATCGGTCCGCCATACGTTCCGGCCGTCGACTAGGCCGGCCACTACTCGCCGTCCGTCTAGCTGGCCACCCTCCAGCAGCGTGGGAAGATCACCGGCGCCTGCCACTAGATCGAGGCCAACCCCCTCTACCGGCGTGCGGAGCAGCACTGGGAGCGCCGCCCCCAGTTCGCCGAAGTAACTCGCGACCAGCAGTTTGGGGCGGTCAGTTAACCCGCCTAGCCGGGCGTAAACACGGCCAGCCATCGCCAGTTCTTCGTCGGTCCGATCCGCGGTGAGCGCGGGCTCGTCCAGCTGCACCCAATCCGCGCCTGCCTGCGCCAAAGCGCGCATGATCTCCGCGTAGCACTCCACTAGCGGATTCAGCAGATCTAGCGGGCGAAACCCCGACGGAGCGTCCGAGCCGGGCTTCGCCAGGAGCAGGAACGTGAGCGGACCAACCAACACTGGTCGAGTGGTGATGCCGCGCGAGTGTGCATTCGCGAACTCTGCCACCGCTTTGGCTGGATTAGGCGTGAAGCTGGTCTCCGGTGTCAGCTCGGGGACTAAGTAGTGATAATTGGTGTCAAACCACTTGGTGAGCTCTAACGGAGAAATCTGATCCGTACCCCGCGCCATGGCGAAGTAGGTATCCAGCTCAGATAGCCCCAAGTCGCGGAAACGGGTCGGGATTGCCCCCACCGCGACGGCAGTGTCTAAGACGTGGTCGTAATAGGAGAAGGTGTTGGATGGAACTTCGTCCAGCCCCGCTTCTCGAAGCGTGATCCAGGTGGCGCTGCGGATCTCCTCGGCGGTGTCCGTCAACGTTTCCGCGGTAATCTTCCCAGCCCAGTAGGCCTCTAACGCTTTTTTCAGTTCGCGGTTCGGGCCGATCCTCGGGTATCCAAGGATCGTTGATGTGGGCGTTGATGTGGGCACAGCGTTCATGGGTGTCCTTTCCTCGAGAACTCAGATGGCGCGCATAAGACGCGCGGATCGCGGGCAGGTCTTCGGGCTCATGGGCACGCCGACATGGCACCTACTTGCCGCCGCTTCCCAGGCACGTTGGTGCCCAGTGCTATTGACAGCTTTCGTTCCCACTTACCGCTGCGGGACAGCCCCGGATTCACACCGGATTCCCTTTAGTGTCGTGTAATCGATATCGTCGTTCGTCTGCTGGCGCTCAGGCGGCGCCTCGCTGCGTTGTCGAAAATTTCCAGGTAGAACACCGCTACCTGGAACTTCTCCGCCTTGCGATCCATCCACCTGAACACCCAGCACCCTAAACGGAACACCGATTACACAACACTAGAACACTCCTCTGAAGCGTTCTTCGACAGCTAGCCTCAACCTCTGACTAGCTGAACCAGCGACCAGGTAAGCGTAGTGTCTGATTGCAGCCGCCGAAAGGGTATGCATCGGAGCATCGTTCTTATCGACGTTGTGATGAGAGTCGGGGATGCAGACCTTTGCGGGAACAATCAGTTTTTGTTGCGATATAGGTAGACGGTAAGTGATGCGAAGACGCAGGTCAACGCAATGGTCGTTGCCAGAACAATGCCGATGCTTCCGACTGTGGCGGTTCCGGCGATCAGGTAGCGCACTGTGTCCCCGAGTAGTGCTCCGACCAGGGGTGCCGGTCGCCAGAGCGGCAGAGTACGAAAGCGGTCGACCACTCCTTTGGTGACGTCGGTATTCAGCGTGACCCCGGAGTAGACGGTGGTGAACACCACCGACATCACCAGGTTTCCAAGACGGATGTGATGTCAACGCTGAAAGGTGTGCAAACTAGCGCGGAATCTATCGCCCGCTAGGCCGGATGCATCGTCAGCGGACCGTAGGAGGGCTCAACACCAACCAGCGACCAGTGTTGGTGGCAAGCCATCCCGAAACTGATGCCAGCGTTCCGTTCTGTGGTGCAGGAAGGGCTCGATAGCACTGTTCGTCAGAGCCCGAGCGGCCAGCACGCCTAGATCGGTTCTATGTTGAGCGTTGGCCCTAGCTTCTTGATATCGCGAGGGTCAGAGGTAAGTATGGTTCGCGCACTCTTTTTGGCCGCCGTGGCTACTACTGAGGCGTCCACCACGTCTTCGGTATGAGTAACGCGCAGTAGCTCTCCGGAGGCTTTGGCTAACGCCGTATCAACAGGAACGATTTCTACCCATTTTTCGTTGAGAAACTTCGCTAATAGTGCTTGTCGCGAGCCATAGCGCCACGCTTGGATCACGGCATCGGCGGGGACAATGACTGACATTTTGCTTTCTTTTGCCTCACGCATCAACCGGTGCATTCTTCGGTCGTTGCGATCGATGGCGATGAGTGCACCGGCATCCAGCACTAGTCCGCTCACCGGGAGTCTCCGTGTGGAGATTGCTATGCCCGGTTCAGCACTCCGTCAGCCCACACGGTCTCTTCGGTGGTGTATTCCAAACTATCGATGTATTGGGAGTAAGTCTGAGCGTCCTCTTTTTCTTCAACGAGCTGTGAAATGTATGCCGAAAGCGATCGAGCATGGACGTGTTCCGCCGAGGTGCGTAAACGCTCTAGGGTGTTTGCCGGGATAGAGATGGAAATCTTTTTCGTTTTAGCAGTCATACCTTTATGCTACCACTATGAACGGGTAACAACCGTGTCGGACGTTTGGTTAAGATTTCTGGCATGAGTAGTTGGCTGGAGCGCTATAGCGCAGGTGATCGAGTTCAGGTCTGGACAGAAATGACCCGCCTGGACCCTGATCTTCACCCCGCCTAAGTCAGATGTGAGCGCTCAACTTGATCACCTGGAAGAGGTGGAGGTCCCCCGTACGCGATGGCTGTACCGAACACAAGTGTCGATGGACTGTTCTTAAGGGAGCACCACAACACGACCTTTACGAATTATCTGCGGATCAGCTTCCGGCTGGCAGGCTTTTCCGGATGGGATAGAGGGGAGCTGGACGGCTGGGCGAAGAATCCCAACCGGCTGCCACCAGCACTCGCAGATCTGGCCGAATCTTTACTCCGCGTCTAATCTGTCAATCGCGACCCCTCACGCCATCACAAACGCTTCAGCCACTAGCAAATAACCTGATAATTCCGCTGATTGAGTGCTGCTGCCGAGCTGGAAGCATCCTGAAAGGAGTCGCTACACGTGAGGCGCGCCGATATCGAGACTCTCCCAGTGGGCCACCATGCCCGCCCGGCTGCGGCCTTAGTACTGCGGGTTGCAGCTGCCGCTGCTGCTTTCTTCACGGTGTTCGCCGTTCTCACGACCCAGCTGCACGCTGCGCGCGCAGGGAGCCCCTGGCAGGACGATCCATACGACACTGTCGTGTCATTCACACAGTTTTTCGTGCCAGCGTTAGCCGTGCTGGCGGTGTCACGGGCGTGGCTGTGCCGCCAGGATGAACCGTTGCCGCTGTACCGGATCGAGCAACTTCTGCGAACCTCGTTGGTCTACACAATGCTCATAGCTGCGACGATTGCCGTCGATTGGGTGGCGGTTGCCGTACAGGCAGACCATGCTCTGTGGAACGACGACACGTCGTGGCTGATCACAGCGTTGGCAATCCTTACCGGCATGGTGCTTTCTGGCTTCAGCCTGCAGTGGCTGGCGATCCACCGGTTGCCACGCCGGGATGGGCAGCCTGACGGTGACTGGCTTGATGACGCAACGGCTGTGCTCGATGCGCTCGCGGCGCGTCACCCGTGGGTGGACTGGCTTACGGCTCGGCTCAGGCGGAGCGATGCGGTCGGGTTTTTGCGCGGTCACTTCGGGCTGTTCTCAGCGGTGTTTAGCATCGCCGCTGGTCTCCTGGTTGCCATTGCGCTGGCGCGCGAGGATGGGTTTAACCCGCTTCTCTTTTTCATCGAGGGCGTTGTGTTTGCGGGAGGCACGTTCGCCTTCGGCATGATCTGCAATACCGTTTTGCATATCGCCGACGCTCAGAGCACAGGCCGGATGCGTCGCTCGGCACGCATAGCCGTCACCGCGGGATCTCTGGCTTTGCCTATATCGCTCGCGCTGCGAGACAGTATTTGGTCGGCAATCGGGCGGGACGGCCAGGTCGACTCAGTTGGACAGCTGGCAGGAGTCACCCTTGTGAGTGCTCTTGCGACGGGTGCACTCGCCTTCGGTAGCTCGCTGATCCTCATCGAGTTGGCCAGTGACGCTCGGTCTGACACGTAGGCGTGGCTGCTCGCCGATCCAATCCGTGAACCCGGTTCACCGCTCAGTGTCACGACCTCGTCCCTAGAACATGCCAAGCAGTAGACGAATTGCGGTTTCGATTTCGTACATCGTCTGGTGGTTCACTTGGCCGACTTTGTCGCCTAGGCGGCGAAGATCGACCACGGCCATTTGCTCGGTCATCGCGTATGTTGTGATGCCGTTGAATGCCAATGGGACCCGAGTATCGGATGGGATCGTGCTGGTTGAGGTAGGTACGACGACGGCGGTGGAACGGATAACGGCGTCAGACTGCACCACGACGCCGTAGCGGGGACCGCGCTGTTCATGACCGGATGTGTTCCTGCTGGCTTTAGTCGGTAGATGTCACCACGCACGCAGATCGTCCATGTCTTCGTAGAGCTCTTCGGCGAGCTTGCGCTCGGTGGGATCGTTCATGATCACTGCGCTCTGCTCCCGTAGACGCCGTTCAATATGGTTGCGCGTTGCTTGATGGATAGCGTCCCGCACAATGGCGTTCCGATTCGGTCCGACGCCGTCGGCAAGGAGTCTTGCCAGTTCAGCCTCCGTACGGTCGTCAAGCCGCACAGTCAACGTCCCACTCATAACACAAATCGTAACACGTTTTTGTGTTATTGCTATCTTGACTTGCATGCGCACTTGCACCATGGCCGCCCTGGCGAAGTACACGCGAGCTCCGATCCTGTGATCGGCCACAGACGCGATGTGCCAGAAATTTTCGCTACTTGGTTGGGTGCACGTCGTACGCGGCTGACGGCTTTCCGCAAGGTTTTCGGCGCGCCGAGCACACACGGAAAAGGTCCATGTCGTGGACGGTCTGAGCGGTGTTGATGAAGCGCAGCAGGTTTCCGATGCGGGCTTGGCAGTTGTTCACGATTTGTTGATCTCGGCGGAGCTGGCGCTCAATGCTGCTTGGGGAATGGTCTCGCAGGTCCTCGACGAACATGTCGTTGAATTCTTGATCTGTCGTAGGCCGCTGCCACGGGAGTGCCTGCGAGGTTCAATGGTCACTTAAGTCCGGTTCAGTTTGAGCTGTTTCCGGCGTGACGGTCGTGGCGATGCTCCTCACTGCTCATCGCTACCATGCTGACAACGGCGAATCTGGGCGCCTTATTCATGCCGCAAAATCTACTTAGTCTATGGGGGCTGGTGCGGCGTGGGGATGCTTGAGAGCGTTTTGTTTGGGTCGGCGAATTGAGCTTGGAGAGGGCATGCACATCACGCAGTCGAAGAACCGCCAGCCGCACCCTGTTGTCCTGGCGCACAGGGCGCAACGGGCAGCAGACCTGCAATTACGTATCGCTGATAGGATTACTTCCTTCGCAGGGTCAATGCCGTTCGTCTACATCCACGCCGTGCTGTTCGGCCTCTGGATGGTGTTTGCCGAGTCCAATCCATGGCCGATGCTGACGCTGGTCGTGTCGCTAGAGGCGATTTTCTTGTCTACGTTCGTCATGATTGGGCAGAACCGGCAATCAGCTTTTCAACAAGCCAAGGCCGATCATGATTTCACCGAACAGGAGCTGGAACTTAAGACCAACACGGAGCTGACTCGCGCGGTTCATGCGCTCACTACCGAACTGCATCGGCGACTGCTGGATGAGCCCACCTGATAGCGAGGCGTTGCGGCCTGGATAGCAAGCGCTCGCTGGGAACGTTTATCGATGCTGTATTTCCCCTAGAGTGGGAGCATGATCCCTCCTGTTGTTGATCTGGCGTGGTGGCAAAATCGGCGCGATCGGGTTGTTCTGGCTGACGTCCGCTGGTACTGGGAGACATCTGGGCGCGATGCCTACGACCGGGGCCACCTGCCAGGAGCGGCCTTCGTCGATCTGGACCGCTTCTTGTCCCGCCATGGCAGTCCGCAGGAGGGCCGAAACCCGCTTCCGGGACCACATGCCTTCGCTGAAGGCATGGCCGAGCTCGGTATCGGCGATAAAGACACCGTGGTGGCCTATGACGATGCTGGGGGAGTCATCGCCGCCCGTCTGGTCTGGATGCTGCGGGTGACCGGGCATCAGGCCGCGCTCCTCGACGGTGGGCTAGGCGTCTACGACGGTCCCCTCGAACAGCGCACCCCACCTCGCCCTCGGGCGGTCTTCGTTCCTCGCCCATGGCCTACGGATCGACTAGCCACCATCGAGGACGCTACCAACTCTGCGAACATCGTCCTGGACGCCCGGAATCGAGACCGCTACCGCGGGGAACACGACCCTGTAGATCCGCGGCCTGGACACATACCTGGGGCCCGAAATCTGCCATGCCGAGAAAATCTGGATGAAAAGGGTAGGCTCCTGTCTGTTAAGCAGCTCCGCGGGCGTTTTGAAGATGTGGGCGTCACCGACGGCGCCTCCAGCGCCTCCGTTGTGTCCTACTGCGGTTCCGGAGTCACCGCTTGTCACAATCTGCTCGCCCTTGAGTTCGCTGACCTTGGCCCCGGTCGGCTCTACCCTGGTTCGTGGTCGCAGTACAGCCACGCCGTCGAACGCCCCGTTGCAACGGGCGATCCGCGTTAGTCTGGTCTCCAACCATCGTAGGGCCGCGATCGTGAAGAGCCGCTGTGGCGCAGGAATCGACTCGATACCAGTAGCGTGAGAGCTATGGAACAAGCTCTAGGTTTGCCTGACTGGGAAGCGGTCCGGGCGGAATTCCCCGCCATCGGACTGTCGGTTTACCTTAATACCGCGGGAGGCGGACCGCTGCCTAGATCGGTTGCTGCGGCGGGGATCGGATTCTACGAAGAGATGCGCGACGTTGGCGACAGACTGTGGCCGGTGTGGCTTGAACGTGTAGAAGAAACTCGGGCCAAGGTGGCCAACTACATTAACGCTCCCGCCGATTGTGTCGCCTTTACGCCTAATACCTCTTACGCCATGAACCTAGTCGCCGGCTACCTTCGCCAGCGCGGAGTCACGTCAGTGGTTTCGATGGCGGACAGCTTCCCAGCCATCACTGTGCCGCTGGCCCACCACGGGTTCGACACCACACTTCTCCCCTCTGCTGCCGACGGCACAGTGACTGCGGATGACGTTCGTAATGCCCTCACCAACCACACCGGGGCCCTGGTTGTCAGCTCGGTGGAATACGGGACTGGTTACGCCCATGAGCTGAGAGCGCTCCGGGATATCTGTGATGAGCACCGGCTCCCGTTTGTCGTTGACGCTAGATGGTTGATTCCAAGGGGTTAGTGGTCGTAGGCGGTGAGTGAGCGTCGTGTGGCGAGGCCGAGGGTGTCGTTGTGCCAGATCGCGGCGGTGAGGGCAAGGATGCGTTGAGCGATTCGGGTGCAGACTCCGGTGATG
>JBBSOC010000083.1:0-7405 GCA_038260095.1 Mycobacteriales bacterium
ACGTAACCGCCGAAGTGGCCCACCCAAACCGTGCCGCGTACTTCTGGCCGCACTGGCGCCTGCGCGCTTGCGTTTGGCGCTGCGGCAGGCACGGAAGGCTCCAACACGCTGAAGCTGAACCCGCCCACTGGATGACCATCGGCAGAGATCACCCGGTAACTCACCACATAAGTACCGCGATCAAGGTTGGCGCGCAGCGGCTGGCGGTAACCGTGCCCGGAGTCGACTCGCTCGGCAGGGCCGCGTTGCACCTGATCACCGTCTGGCGCCAGCACGGTGATCTGCTTGCTAGCTAGCGATATACGCTCGGAAAATCGCAGTGAAACATGCTCAGGTGAACTACTCAGAATGCTGCCAGCGGTCGGGGTGGTCTGCACGAGTACGGCATGCGCCTGCGCCGGCACGGCCCACATCAACACCAACAGACCGCCGAGCCCAGCAGCATACACCGCAGCGAACCACCTTGGTATTTTCGGCGGAAATGTCGGAAAAAAGCGGCTCATGCTGACGTTTTCAGGGAAAACGCCTGGGACGGCCGCGGCAGCGGAATCCGTGCTAATGACCACAGCAGAGCAGCCTGCAACAGCACTACCAAATGCCCGGCGTGATAGGACATCGTGGCTGGATCAGCACTAACGTCGTGCACACCGGCGGTCAGGAAGAAAACGGCGAGGACTATCGCAATCGGCAACAGCGCCACAGCCAACGTCGGCCGCAGCGCCGCGTATCCAAAACCCACCGCAATCGCGATGTTCAGCGAACCCGTCTCCCAACTCAGTCGCGCGGCTGGCCCCACGGTAGTGCCCAACAACGGCAAAGCGAGCAGCAATTGACCCAGCGCGGTCGCGGCCAGCGCCACCCGCAGCGCACGGCGCTTAACGCGCTGCGCCTGACGGCGCTGTGCCGCATCGGGATCGCCAGCCACCGCAGTGAGTACCCGCGCTGTCAGCTGCTGTGAGTCAGGGGCCAGCGGTACGGATTGTTGCCCGGCGACGCTGGCTTGCAATGCGACAGACCGCCAACGCTCACACTGCGCACACTCATGAAGGTGGCCAACAAGTTGCCGGTCGAGTACGCCTGGTTCTTCCCCATCTAACAACGCCGACACCGCCACACGCACGTCAGCACATACCAGTCCAGTGTTCATGACCGATTAGTCGAAACCGGGGTAGAGAAAGTTCCCGACTAGTGTTGCCAGTTCCCGAGTAGTACCTCCAATGCGGGGCAACTGCGTTCGGTCGCTACGCTCGGCCGGGTGATCCGCGGTGGCTTCAGTGGCTCTGACTTCGGTGGCTCAGCGAACGTGCACGAACAGCCTCGAGACGAACTCACCGAGTGGGCACTACGGGCTCAAGACGGTGACGTTATCGCCCAGGCAGCGTTTGTCCGGCTTTCTCAAAGCGATGTGTGGCGTAACTGTGCCGCGCTGTGCTCGTCCAATGACGCAGACGACCTCACCCAAGAGGTCTACCTGCGGGCATTTCGCGCCCTTCCCAGCTTCCTGGCCCGATCCAGTGCACGCACCTGGCTGCTCGGCATTGCGCGACGCACCTGCGCAGATCATCTACGGGGCGTCCAGCGACGCCGCATGCTCGACTCGCTGCTGCGCAAGGTCCGCCCAGTCAGCGAGCCCGATCCGGCAGGACACGCAAGCACCGCTGACATCCTGGGCGAGCTCACCGATGAACGACGCACCGCTTTCGTGCTCACCGCGGTACTAGGATGCAGCTACGCCGAAGTCGCGCAAATCGAACAAGTGCCCATAGGCACCATCAGATCTCGGGTAGCTCGCGCCCGAGAAGACCTGATCGCCGCGCTGCGACATGCCGCCCATGTGTAATCGCGGCGTTTTCAGGGAAAATGCCATGATCAGGCCGTCACTTCCGCCGTTTTCGGCGAAAATGGCGATCGACCGGGAACTTTTACTGCGCCGGTCACGACTATAAGCGTGATGAGAACTGCTCTCGCGGCGCGAAGTCACTCCAACCGGCTACCCTCGAAGAGAGGCCGCTACCAGCCATGGCTATTCCTGATAGCCCGGCTAGTTCTGGCTGGGTTCTGGATTTGGGCCGGCGCGAGCAAGGTCAGCGATCTGGAAGGCTCTGTGTCGGCAGTTCGGGCGTTCCGGCTGCTGCCCAACGCGGTCGAGCCAGTGGTGGGCGCCGCACTTCCCATGGTGGAGATAGCGTTGGGGGTGACGCTGCTGATCGGGTTCGCCGTGCGTTTTGGGGCGGCGGTGTCGGTCGTCCTACAGGTGGCTTTCCTGATCGGGATCATCTCAGCGGCGGCGCGTGGCCTACGTATCGACTGTGGATGCTTTGGCGGCGGCGGAGATCTCACCGCTGAACAGTCCACCCAGTACTTGCTGGAGATCGTGCGTGATAGCACGCTGCTGCTGATCGCGGCGCTACTGGCGATCTGGCCGGTTAGCCGGTTCAGCCTGGACAACCGAGCCGCATCTGAAAGCAACGCCGCATCCAACGGCAGCGCTGCATCCAATGACAACGCCGCTGCCACTACCCACGTGGTAGCAGCCAACACCAGCACACACAGGATGAGTGAATGAGTCAGCGAGACAAGAAAAAGAAGCCCAACGCATCAAGCGGCGCTGGCGGCAAGCAGAGCTCCGCGGGCAGTGCGCCCCCAAAGCAGACTCCGCGCCGCTCCCGCGAGCCGCGCATGGTGGATCAGCAGCGAATCGCGGCGCATAGATCGACACAACGTCGTCGATCTATGACCTACCGGTCGCTGCGTGGCGCTGGCATTTTGCTCATTGCTGCGATCGTGGGTTGGGTGGTGTACCGCACACTGCAACCATCGGATCTGCCAGACCGTACCGCTAAACCCGCAGCACATTATGCGGTTCCCCACGGCGCCACCCGGGAGGGAGTCACCATTGGCCAGGACAATGCGCCGGCTAAAGTGGACCTTTACGTGGACTTTCAGTGCCCGTTCTGCCGAGTCTTCGAGCGCGCGACCAACGACTACTTCGCCAAGCAGGTGCAGTCGGGGTCGGTGAAGCTGACCTACCACCCGATCAGCATTCATGACGGTTACTCGGTGTGGGCTGCTGCCGCGGCGGGCTGCGCCAGTGACAAGGGCGCTCTCCCACGGTTTACCGCCGAGGTGTTCAACCAGAATGGCAGGCTCACACGCGATGACCTCGTCAAGGTGGGAAAGCTCGCAGGTGTGGACTCGCCAGAATTCGCGACATGTGTGCGCAACAGCACGTACAAGGACTGGGCGCTCGGTCTGACCAATGCCTCGGACAAGGCCGGGGTTACCGGTACGCCAACGGTGGTGGTTAACGGAAAGCAGCTCCTCCCTAAGCCCGGGAGCAGCATGGAAGATTTCATCGCGCAGGTTAAACATGCCATCGCCGACACGGCTCCAAGCTCGGGAAGCAGCACTACACCCAACCGCGACGCAGCGAAGTAACCGCAAACGGCAACCCACATGATTGCGTACATGCAGCAGCCGCCCCGCGTTCGGCTGCGCAGTGTAGCTAAATTCGGCACCGTTAAGTTCGGCGCCGTTAAGTTCGTTATAGCTCTACTATGCGCGCTCATAACTGTGCTCGCCCCAGCCTCGGCCGCGCAGGCGCACGCGGAAAGTTCACCTGCTGCCAGTGATTATGTGACCCGGCTGACTGAGATAGCGCCTGCTGTGACCGGCTTGTCCGTGGCGGTGGTGCAGAACGGCACTCGGCTTCAGCTGACGAACCACACCGGTCGCACCATCGAGGTGCTTGGCTACGGGAACGAGCCGTACCTGCGCATCACACCCGGGGGTACATACGCTAATACTGCGTCTAGCTCGGTGTATGTCAACGGCGATCTGGGTACGGCGCAGCAGCCCGATAACGTGAATGTTGGTCCTGCCGCAGCGGCGCACTGGCGCAAGCTCGGCGATACACCAACTATTCGATGGCATGATCACCGCACCCATTGGATGAGCAAGCAGCAGCCGCCGATAGTGCGCCAGTCCCCCGACCGCCAGCATCGAATCCGCGCATGGAAGATCGCACTGCGAATCGACGGCGGGCAGCGGGATCGCGCAACGTTTTTGTCCACGACAGGGGTGAGCTCAACTCGGGTCGAGCTGCGCGGAACGTTGGACTATCTACCGCCACCGCAGACTCACTGGTGGTGGGCAGGGATGCTCGGTGTGGTCTGCGCGATAGTGGTGCTGATCGCAACGATGCGCAGAATCACTCGCGGTACCCGTGCAACCAGCGTCACTTTGGGCGGTCTACTGATTTTGGCTGCCGCCGCGGAACTGATCGACAGCGTTGGTCGGGCGCTTGATGCCGGCGCGGCGGGCCTCGGGTTGCTCACGCAGGTACTGACTACCGAAACATACGGCACATTGGCCGCACTCGCCGCCGTAGCAGCCGCTGTATTAGCGCTGCGCAACCATCCATCCGCACCGTTTACAGCGGGGCTTTCTGCCATGTGCCTGGCTGTGCTGGGGGCACTCACCGATGTGGCGGTGTTCTCCCAAGGTCACGTCGCGGTGCCGTGGTCGAGTGAGCTGGCGCGGCTGTGTACCGCGGCCACGCTCGCACTGGGCGTTGGCGTGGCGGTGGCAGCGTGGCTTGCGGCGTTCTCCCTAAAACCGCCAGCAGAAAGCCCGTTTTGACGGCATTTCCGGAATAGTGCTGGGTAACGCCGACCATAAAACACGCCCCGGTGGCGACCCGGAGCCGGCACCGTCACCCCCGAGAACAGTCCACTCAACGAGCCGCCCACCGGGACGTGCGATTAATAGTGTCGCAGTTCACGTTGCCGGACGACAAGCCGCCGCACTCACTCAGGGTAACGAGCAGGCTACGATTTTACAACCGCAGATAATTCCTCGTTATCTGATCGGTTTTTGCGACAATTAGTGCTACGAAACCGCAAGGGATCCTGCAGTAAACCAGCGCGTGTATTGCGGCCAGATGATCTGGACGGCGACACCAATAGCGGCAACGCGGGTACTACCGCCACCTACGTCTGCGCCACCATCACTAGGAGTAGCGGGCGCGCTCACCGGCGAACCCACTTACTTGGGTCGAGTTAAAACGGTATCGCGGTACGCGTTCAGGTCACCTCACGTCTTCGGCTATGCTGCGTGTGTGGTCCGAGTGGCGAAATGGCAGACGCGCCAGACTTAGGATCTGGTGCCCTTAACGGGCGTGCGGGTTCAACTCCCGCCTCGGACACAAACGGGCATGTCCCGCCGACACGCCCGCAACAGCCACTAGTGAATCCCGTTCCCAAGCGCTTCCTAAGAGGTAGATATCAGGGCGCCTTACCAATACTCCCGAATTTCGATAAATCCGAAAAAGAGACTCGTAGCGCTGGCGTCTTTCATATACTCCAATCTCACACCTTTGCTTTTAGGGAATGAGGAAGTATTACCGATCGAAAAGCCACCCTTGAGGAAAGGGGCATTCAGCTCCCGCCCCTTGATCCGGCTCTGGCGCGACGCAGGTTGGCGGCGGAGCTTCGGCGTCTCCGGGAAGCTAGAACCAAGACCATAGGGGAAGCCTCTGGTGGTATGAGCCTCTCAAAGTCTTCGCTGACTCGATTCGAAACTGAAAAAGTCGTTATCAACATACCCGATCTTAGGGCCCTCATGGGCTATTACGGTTTAGACGAAAACCAACAAGACCAATTGGGTACGTTGCGGGAACAGGCAGCGATAGGGGGTCGTTGGCAGAGCTACAAAGGCGTCCTCTCGCCACAAGCTCTGAGAAGCTACGAGCTAACTCATGCCGCTGCGAGCGTTCTTTCATTCAATCCGTCAGGCTTGCCTGAGTTGTTGCGAACTCCGAACTATGCCCGGGAACTCGTTACCCGGGCATTAGGTGAGGAACCCCACGAAGAGCTTACAGAGCGGTTACTCGAGTTACTTGCCGCGCGACAAGAGCTCTTTACGCGAAAGGATCCCCCAAAGTTCCACGCCGTGATTTCCGAAGACGCACTCAAGGCGTTGGCGGAAGGCATAGACACCGAAGTTATCGCCGAGCAGCTGGCTCATCTGGTTGAGATGGCGGGTCCAGACCAACCGAATACTACTGTCCAAGTGATACGGCTTGTCCACGCTGTGCCGGCCCTCCGCCGCGGAGCTGATCAATTGGGGGGAGTTTCAGACTTCACCCTGCTGGAATTTGCCGACCCGGCTGACCCGGGAGGCTTTTACGGACCAGATAATCTATTCCGGGATGGGCCCGATTTTTCAGAGCTCTTAGACCACTTCGGGCGAATTTCACGTTCGGCGTTGTCTCCTGATGAATCGGTATTGTTCCTCAAAAATCGGCTGGAGGCCCTTAACCGAAGCACGGGCTCTCCCTCAACAGGCCAAGGCCGCCGCTCCGCCCCTGGCCTGCCAACAAGCCATGCTTCAGGGCATCCGCTGGGAGCCCCAACGCCTAGAACAAGACAAGGGCCGAGGGATGGCCGGCGTCGGGGCCCTAGTGCTTAAGCAATTCTTGCTCCTCTGCGAAGCAGTCATCACCTAGTGAGATCCCTAGCCCGTAGTTCGCCCCGTAAATCCAGACCATTTGCCCTGAGCGCCCGCGGCGAGTCGGTCCCGTGCATCGATCGTGTGCGGGTAGCGGCTTGAGTCCACGACTTCCCGCGGTCACACCCCGAAAGCTGATTCGTGTGCTTGAGATGCGAGGCTGGGCGCTAGATCACGTCAAAGGCAGCCATGATTACTTCCGATTTTTAACCAGGTGAGGCAGAGGAACATGTGCATGGGTACGCCGTCTCGTGACACACCAGGGCCGGTCGCTCGTCGGCTGTTTTTCACCGACTTCCAAGGCAATCCCGCCGAGCCGGAGGACGTGTCCATCGACGGTCTGGACGGCGGCTGGGCCGAGCGCGAGCCGGACGCGATCGCTCTGCTGCGCGACTCTAGCGCCCACCCCTATGACAGGTTTCTGGCCTGCACGGCGCTGTGCGCGTGGGGTTCTGCGGTTGGCTACCAAGCCGTCATCGACGCCACCGCCAACCCGGACTCTGTCGTGTGGCGGGAGCAGTCGGCGGATCGACGGTTCGGCGTGGATGACACCTTCGCGCTGCTGGCCGAGGACATCGGCCGTAGCATCGACATCGCCAGGCAGCGCGGCACCAACACCGAGCGGTTGGCCGCGCAGGCCGCTTTGCTCGGATTGACCGGCCGGTATTTTTTTGATCGACGGCTCAGCCAGAGCATGTTCGAGTCAGACGTGCGGGCGTTGGCCACGACGTTGGCGGCCGCGATCGACGCAGGAATCGCGCGGTTACGTACCGGTGAGCCGGTAGGTTTCGACCTCTCGACTCAGATCGCGGGCCTAATCGGAGCGCTGGCCAGAGTGGACCCGGTCCGCGCTCGCCGGGATGCCAACGCCCTGCTGGCAACCGGCCCGAACGAC
>JBBSOC010000084.1:0-7336 GCA_038260095.1 Mycobacteriales bacterium
TCGCTATTTCGAGCTCGGTCGTTTACTGCCGGGAGTGTGGCGGTGGGAGTGTGGCGAGGCTCGCTCTATGGCCTGCTGTTCTTTTTGGCGTTCTATTTTCAACATTCCCACGGCTTTTCCAACACGCTCACCGGAGTGGCATTTATCCCAATCACCGTCACGCCGCTGATAAGTAACTACTTCAGCGGCAGCGCTATCGCACGGTGGGGTTCCCAATTTGTTGCGGTCTCTGGTTTCGCGGTCTCGGCCATGGGAGCAGGGATTTTATTCATCGCGAGTGTGACCAGCGGGGACTATTGGCTGATCGGGGTCGCGCTAGGGCTGATCGGTTTCGGTGGCGGATGGGCGATGCCCGCAGTTGGTCACGCGGCTCTGTTTAATGTTCCCCAACAGTTTTCTGGAATAGCGGCCGGAGTGTTCAACGCCTGCGGCCAAACCGGTGCGCTCATCGGAGTAGCCCTACTGGGATCGTTGGCTTCTGGGAACGCCCAGCTCGATCTAGGAACCGGGGCAACGGCGGTAGGTGCCCTGCTAGTACTTACCGCAGTCCTGCTGCGAAGGGGTCTTACGGTACGAACGTGAAGTCTCAGCCCTTCCTCGATGGCTGCGCCCAGCGACGCCCACTGCGGCCAAGGTGATACCTGAACCCACAACAACGTATGCGGATACGCCGGGGCCCCCGGGTATGAACGCATCAGCGGCCAGCCCACCCAAGAGCTGGCCGCCGATGAACAACAAACCTAAACGCAGCACATCAACCCTTTGCGCTACCCAGGCCAGCAGGGTGATGAAGGCGGCACCGAGCAACCCTCCCAAATAGAGCCAAGGCTCTAAGGGAAAGGCACTCAGCGAACCAAAGCCAAACCCCGCTAACGGGGTAACGATCACAGCCAGACCGACAGTCCCGACCGCGAAGGTGACCATCGCAGCTACCTGCGAACTGCCACAAGCTTGGCCGATCCGGGCATTTATAGCGATCTGCAACGGCATTAGCGCACTGGTTGCAAAAGCGGCGAATATAGGTAGCAGCGTGAGGTCTCCCAGTGGTTTACCAAGTTGAGTAAGGATCGCGCCGAGGGCCGCAAGCACCGCGGCGGCGACCCGAGCCGTGGTAATGGGTACTTTCCCGGCCGCGCTCAGTGAGGTCTGGTCGACGATCAAGCCACCGAATACCTGCCCAGTCACCGCTACCACGATGTAGACAGCAACACCAACCTGCTGGGTGGCATAGATCGAAGCGGTCACAAATGCGGCGCCAATCAGCCCGCCACTGAGTAATTCCCATCGCGCACAGGTGCGCCATAGCCCGCTCGCGCTGGCGCGAGTCGAGGCACGGGCAGTGATCAGAATGAGCAGTACGAGGAAACCGACACCGAAAGAGATCAGAGCTGCGACTACGCTGGAGCTTATCCGCTCTCCCAAGGAGGCGTTGATTCGCGTTTGCGCTACCGCCGCTAAGCCGCATACGCCCGCCGCGAGTAACGCGAGGTTTAGTGGGCGCGCAGGCCACCTGAGGTGCCGCATAGATTTATACATCCGATATCTACTAGTGGCATGGAAGAGGCATCACTGGGCTAGGAAACGACCTTGCCGATACAGTACAGAGGTGAAGTCGCACCCTTATGAGCTCATTGACGTGTTCACTGACCAACCGTTGGCGGGGAACCAGCTGGCAGTTTTCCCGCACGGTGAAGATATCGATGAGCTACTGCTGCAACCGTTGGCCCGAGAACTCAACCTGGCAGAAACCGTGTTCCTATACCCGCCTGAGGCTGACGGGCAGGCACGGATGCGGATCTTCACCGCATGGTGTGAGGTCCCATTTGCTGGACATCCAGTGTTAGGTACGGCTTGTCTGCTAGCGCGCGCCGCGCAGTCGGCACCGACGGTAGTGGACCTAGGGCTGGAAACCGGGAAGGGCATCGTTGCGGTAAAGGTCGAGGTAGCGGCCGACGGCTCCCTGTCGGGATGGATGGATCAGCCAATTCCGGTGTTGGAAGCATGGACCGGAATCCAAGGCGCCCTTCTGAAGACGCTAAACATCCCAGAACCCGTAGTCCCTATCCGGCTCTACAACAATGGCATTTTGCACCTGTATGTGATGCTTCCTAGCGTTGCCGATGTTCTCGCAATTGAGCCAGACTTCTCAGCGCTGCGCGAAGTCTGTGCCGGCGCACGGATCAACTGTTTTGCCGGTGCGGGTTCGGAATACACTTCACGGATGTTTACCCCTTTCGACCCAGCTTTCCCTGAAGATCCGGCATGCGGATCGGCCGCTGGACCACTCGCGGTGCACCTAATCCGACATGGCGTCATCACCTCGGGACAAGAAATTACGATCGCGCAAGGCGAGAAAGTTAACCGTCCATCAACGCTGCGGGCGTCAGCCACAGCAGAAGCAGATGCGATACAGAAAGTACAAGTGGGTGGCTCGTGCTATCTCATAGGCCAGGGCAGCTTTTTTCTTCCATAGATGTGTAGAACCCCGTGACGCACCAGTCGGGGGACCGGAACGTAGCGGGGTTCTACACTCAGCTATCGCTCTGACAATCCCGCGCGTTACAGCGGCCTGATTAATCTTTAGGTTTGCGCCGCATCCAAACCTTCAGGTGCGCACTCCCGGCCTCCTCACCGCCGGGCAAGCCAACGGGACCGCAGTTGTCACGTCGGCATGTTGACAGTAAGTCCCGCTAGTGTGGCGACTTCTGCGAGGCGTTTGTCGTAGGTAACAAATGAGACCAGGTTTTCCCGCAAACGCAACGCTGTCGCCAGATGGATCGCATCTAGACTGCGAACGGTCTTTGGAGTGATGATCTGAGCGCTGATTCGAACAGCCAGATTTAGCTCCACGAGGTCGATAAGGTCCAACACCGGAGGTAGCCTACTCACCGCTTCTGGCGAATGCCGCGCCAGCGCGCGGAATGACTCGATTTCCACCAGAACGGAGCTCACCCAACCGATGTCAGCGCGCTCGTCTAGCCACTCACGCAAGGCCTGTGATTGCGTTTCAGCGTGAACGAGTTTAACGACTGCTGCCGAATCAAGGTAGATCATCAGTGTTCCTCGCCGCGGGCGCGGGATAGCTCGTCAGCCACGTTGATTCCATCCGGCTCTCCCAGAGGCATCCGCAACGCAGCACGACGCAGCTGTACCGCACGTTCACGGCGCGTGGCTGCCTGAACCACGGCTTCCCGGATTGCCCTAGATCGGGAGACGCCTGCATGCGTAAGGACTTCGAGAGCATGTTCGGTGTCAGCGTCGGTGCGTATAGTAATTGTGGTAGTCATGCCATCAAATGTAAGACGTTTCGTCTTATGCCGCAAGGCGGAGCGCAAATGTAGCCGTGATGGTTCGCCGGCCTAGATCCTGCCCGTTCTCTCGAGCCGAAACTCCGCTCAGCCTTCGGTGACCAGAGGGCTGGACGCTATCTGCGTGCCATCTTCTAGCTCGCTGATGGTGAAATCGGCGAAAACGCTGGACGCAACCTCGTTAAGTTGACGCAAGCATTCCACGGCGAGTGCCCGAATCTCGGTGTCGGCGTGTTCGGTGGCACGCATGGCAATAAAGTGCCGCCAGGCTCGGTAGTTGCCCGTGACGACAATGCGGGTCTCGGTGGCGTTGGGTAGTACGCTGCGAGCAGCTTGCCGAGCTTGTTTCCGTCGCAGCGTGGCGTTCTCAACGTCAGCGAATTTCTTTTCCAAACCTTCTAGGAGCTGCGTGTAGGCGTGCTGTGCGGCGTCTGAGGCGGCCATGAACGTGTCATGCAGCTCTGGGTCACCGGCAATCACGTCTGGTTCCACCATGGCGGCATCGCGCTCGGGCACATACCGCTGCGACAGTTGGCTGTAGGAGAAGTGTCGGTGCCGGATGAGTTCGTGCGTCAAAGAACGCGATAGACCAGTGAGGTAAAAACTCACCACTCCATGCTCGAGGACTGAGAGGTGGCCCACGTCGAGGATATGGCGAATATAGCCCGCATTGGTGGCGGTGGCGGGGTTAGGTTTCCGCCATGACTGGTAGCAGGCGCGCCCGGCGAATTCTGCCAGCGCTTGGCCTCCGTCGGCGTCAGTTGACCACGGCACCCCTTCGGGAGCTTGGAAGTTGGTCCAACCGATGAGTTGCACCTTCAAAGGCACGGTCGCGGGCACTGCATCCTCCTCATTGCTCCTAATTAGGGCGCTAAATTTACACGTGGAAAAAGCTCAACGGTTCCCAGGGAAGATTTCGGCCTATTGCGAATACCACCCACATCACGAAGTATCCGATCAGCACGCCTACCGGGAGGTTGAGGGTGGGTAGTCGGAAACGACCTGTCCGGTTGACCACCATAGCCACATAGGCATAAATCACGACCGGCACGGCCAGTAGCGCGATGAGGTGGTACCGGGCGGCCTGCAACACGTCTCCGTGGAGAAGATGCCACATCATTCGAGTACCGCCGCAACCTGGGCAGTCAAGCCCGGTAAGCGTCCGGAAAAGACAGCGTCCAAAGACAGGATCGGGTTTTGCATCGGTAGGACCGTCGTTGACAAGTACCCACGTGGCGGCTGAAGCAAAACATCCAAAGATCGCCAGCGGCGCTAGCCAGGTGGGGTGCAGCCATAAACGAGTTACGCGCTCCTCGAACTTGCTGACAACCACCTCTTGTGACACTTGCGCTGCCAGCTCCGCTGGAGGCACCACAGGAGCTGGCGAGAGAGATGCAGCACGTAGATTCGACACGTTTCCAAGCCTACCTGTCCCGGTAGTCTTTCTCGTGCCTACTGGGACAATCTCTCATTGCGATCCTGACACTTCAGGCAGGTAATAAGGTGCTGCGCTCCACCGATCTGACAGTGGTTGGACGAGCCCTCCGGAGTAGTTCTAACTCCTCCGACTCGTCCCTCGGCGAATTTCTAACAATTCACCAGTTCGGGCGATTGGTTGAGCAGCTGGGCTCGGGCTGAGGTAAACGCGGCGAACTCGGCATCGGCGGCGGCTCCTTGCGGGAACACACCGACCGCATGTTCAGCCATACCTATTCACTCGCGGGCGCGTATAGGCAAGCTACGCACACGTATTCGTTCGGTAGTGATGGAAACCACTGCTCCAGCGGATAAATCTTGCGCGACTGCTGGAAGATTGCCGAGAAGTAGGTCAGCTTGCTCGTCTGGGGTGAGATGGTCGAAAGACCGCAGCAGCACCAATGACGGACTGCGCAAGTTAGCTAAAGCAAGCATCGTAGCGAAGTCGCTATCCGCAGAAACGACGACACATCCAGTTGCGCCGGCATGAGACAAAATCACTTCATCGCTCGCAGCCAGCAGCCCGTGATCCCGAACGTGGGACGCCTCGTACCTGCCGTCAGCATTCAGGCGTTGTGCGATTCGAGGTGAAAGGTTCGCATCGATCAGCAGCTTCACGCCGCACGGACCAGCGGAAGTTCTCGCTCAGCTGCCATAGCCGAGGCAAATTCCAGCGCAGCTAAAACATCATTGCGTTCCAGGTACGGGTAATCTTCGATTACTTGCTCGATAGTCCGGCCGGCCGCCAGCTGGCCTAGTAGCGCCGTCACGGTGACCCGCGTGTCGCGAACACAAGCCATGCCACTCATGCGTGTCGGGTCAGCTGTTATGCGGTCATACGTCACAATCAAAGTCTAGCAACTACACAAGACACTGGGCTATAACACCGGCAAACTCACTCGGCATCTGTAGCGCTGGTACAGAAAATACTAGGCGAGCACCTGCCCCACTCATCAGCAGTTGACTAGCTCCGGCGATTGATTGAGCAGCTGGGCTCTGGCAGAGGTAAACGCGGCTAGCTCGGCATCGGCGCCGCCTTGCGGAAACACGCCGACCGCATGGCAATTCTGGAAAGCCAATCGCACGCCGAAGTGACGCTGCAACACCGCGCGCATAGCGTCACTGGCCATCATCCGAAGGAGCTGACCACGAGCTTGATCATCCGGCGGTGGAGTTTGATTGAAAACGTAGCCGGCATCATCGTGACCGCGCTCTAATCGTTGTACGAGTTCATTAACCAACCCAAAGGCATAGGGCAACGAGTTCCGAATGCATCCGATGAACTGTTCATCGTTGACCTCGCCCCGTTGAGCCTGGGCGAGCAAGTCTGGCGAAACGGTAAGCGACATAGAAGCCTCCGGGACTGTGTGAAGTATCAGAGCACGTGAAAACCATTTTCACTAACTTGAGTCACAAGGTCAACCGTTGACAATCCTGGCAGATGAAGCTAAGCGATTTGGGGTGACAAGCAGGCGGGCTTGGGGAAACTGGCCTTTTCGGCGCCTACGATCAGCGGCGCTGGATAGGATCGACCGGGATCTAAGCGCCGAAAGGCAGGGCAGCGCTAAACGTAGGATCAAGCGTCTTATGAAAAGTTTCAGAACCGGCTACGTGAAGCTATTACGTTTGCCTGGCCGCGCCAGTACGGCTCACAAGGCCAGGAGAGGCCGCAGGTGACGCAGGTGTCGTCCGGGTCATGCGCGGGCTGATGCTTGTCCATCAATCTCCATGCGTCACGCCATAGCTCAACGTCGTGCACCTCGGAAGGCGGTAGCGGCTTGGCGTTATCGCCTGAGTTTACGAAAGATGCCCCGCCGCTGAACACCTCAGCGCGGGCAGTGCTCGGTGAATGTGACAGGAGGGCAGACATGGCATCAAGTCCTTTCACGGCGGGTAGCAAAGATTGCTCAGGAGGCCCACTAAATGACAGGTAATCGTCAAACCTGCAAGCTGCGGCCAACTAACCGCCATGATAACGAAAAAATGTGACCATTACTACACGTGTTTCGGAAAAGCAAAATTTCTCTCATCTGGAGAGAGAAGGAAAAGGGCAACGACTGCGCAAAGATGAGCTAGGGTCGTCTACATGCCAAATCGGGTTGTCTTTGCTCAAGTTTTACAGCAGCTCATGGACGAAAAGTATCGGAGAAATCGCGCGGAACTTGCCGAGGCAGTCCATATCTCGCCCTCCGCTCTCTCGCAGTACGCCCGAGGGCGGGCAACCCCAAGCTTGGACGTATTGGTTTCGCTGGCGGAAGCGCTAGACGTCAGCCTGGAGTATCTAGTTTTCGGCAGGGAACAATCCGCCGCGCCTCTGGAACTGGGATTTCTCACCGCACACTTGGAGTCGCACATTCGAAACAGCCAAGCACAAACAGCTTCACTGCACGACTTGGTAGCTCGGATCGGGGCACGGCTCGGGGACTCCATTCAGTCAACCGCGAGGGCTGTGGTGCCGGAAGCCTCCACGCTCGCCGGAATACTTACTCCGGTTGACGTGTTCAAGCTCGAACGGTGCAGCAAGCGCATTACCATCGTGACAACAGATTTAA
>JBBSOC010000085.1:0-7315 GCA_038260095.1 Mycobacteriales bacterium
CTGCACCTTGCCGATGTCGAGAACCTGCTCGGCCTGCTCGACCGACTGGTCGAGTCCGGCAAGTCGGTCATCGTCATCGAGCACCACCAGGCGGTCATGGCGCACGCCGACTGGATCATCGACCTCGGCCCTGGAGCGGGCCACGACGGCGGCCAGATCGTCTTTCAAGGAACACCGCGGGCACTCGTACATGCCCGCTCCACCCTTACCGGCGAGCACCTCGCGGCCTACGTCGGCACAAGCGATTGAGACGAGAGGAGCGCGGACACAGGTACTCGTGTCGCTCGCGACCGTAGCGAAAACCGCTCGGAATGGTTTGACGAGGGTAACCATTCCTGTCTGGCTTTGACTCGGATCAGCCAACGTGGATCCCAGTTTTCGGTCGTGATTGGCTGACCGATGGACGTGTTCATTTACCGCCCCGTTCACAGCGCCGGTAAGCTGGTCGCATGGCCGACACGATTCGCCTCGCACCCGGCGACAAAGCTCCTGACTTTAATCTCAGCAATGACGCCGGCGACCGAGTCAAGCTCAGCGACTTCCACGGACGCAAAGTAGTGCTGTATGCCTATCCGGCGGCAATGACCCCCGGTTGCACCACGCAAGCCTGCGACTTCCGTGATTCTCTCGATTCGCTGGCCGAAGACGGCTATCACGTGATTGGCATCTCGCCTGACTCTCCGGAGAAACTCGCAGAGTTCCGCGTGAAGGAGCGGATCACATTTCCGCTGCTATCAGACCCGGATAAAGCCACACTTCAGGCATACGGATCCTACGGCGAGAAGAACTCCTACGGGCGGATCGGCATGGGGGTGATTCGATCCACGTTCGTGATCGATATCGACGGGAAGGTCACCCACGCCATGTACAATATCAAGGCCACCGGCCACGTCGCCAAACTACGGAAAACGCTAGGGGTCTAGGGGCATAACGCTGGGCTTCGGATTTCTGGTACTTCCGAAGCAGCGTCTGTCATCCTCCGGCGAAAGGCGGGAGGGCATCGACGGTGTCACCGTCAGCCACCAGCTGATTTTTGTCATTAACCGCGGTTTCATTCACCAGGAAGCTGCAGCGCGCCAATACCGAAGCCAGCTCCGGACGCTGAGCCTGTTTGGCATCCCCCAACTGGGTCACAAGCTCGATTAAGGCTATCGTTCCGGCGATTGGCCACTGCTCTTCCTCAGTACCGGCGGCATGCCGGGCTCCGGCAAAGTAGCGAATGGTCACACTCACGGTCTAGCCTCCTATTGCACTCATGGGCCGGTCTGGTTGGCGAAAATCAGGTGCACCCATGCCGTGCCCCGCCGCCTTCACCCACATTTCATCACGCCACAACTGAGCTAGCTCACTGTCGCTGGCCCCACTGCGCATCGGAGTCCGAAGGTCAGTTTCAGAATGTGCGAACAAGCAGTTTCGCACCTGGCCGTCGGCCGTGAGCCGCGTCCGCCGGCAGTCGGAGCAGAACGGTTCCGTTACCGAGCCGATAATCCCCACCGTCGCCGGACCACCGTCCACGAGCCAGCGCTGGGCCGGTGCGCCGTTTCGAGGTCGATCATCGGGCATGAGCATGAACTGCTGGGACAGCAGCTCGCGGATTCGCACGGCGGTCACCATGGTCGAACGGTCCCAGCCGTGCTGCGCGTCCAACGGCATTTGCTCGATGAAACGCAGCTCGTGCCCGTTTTCCAGTGCCCAAGCCAACAGCTGCGAGGCCTGAGTGTCGTTCACCCCCTGCAGCAGCACCGCGTTAATTTTGATCGGGCCAATGCCGGCAGCGGCGGCAGCGGCGACGCCTTCCATCGTGCGATGCAGTAGATCCCGATGGGCGATGGCGGCGAAAGTCTGCGCATCCAACGTGTCCAGCGACACGTTAAGCCGATCCAGGCCGGCTTTGGCAAGCGCGGCAGCCCGGCTAGCTAAACCGATGCCGTTAGTCGTCATCGCGATCTCCGGGCGCGGCACCAAAGCCGCGCAACCTGCGACAATATCGACCAGGTCGCGGCGGAGTAATGGTTCGCCGCCGGTGAATCTGACCTGCTCAACACCCAGCTGCGTGACTGCTATTGACACCAAGCGAACCAACTCATCACCGGTGAGCAGTATGCCTTGTGGTAACCAGTCCAGACCAACTTCAGGCATGCAGTAGGAGCAGCGCAGGTTGCACCGGTCGGTCAATGACACTCGTAGGTCGGTGGCCACCCGGCCAAACTGGTCGGCCAACGCAGAAACGCTTGGTCGAGGCACGGTTGCGGCCGCGCTACGAACCGCGGGAAGCCCTAGCGAAACCGACATACCAACAACACTACGGTCCTTCCATTCGGGCGTTTCCGGAAAACGCCTCCGCGGAGCACGCTACCTTGACGTTTTCCGGGAAAACGTCTTCTATTAGCGACCGTATCCTACTTCCGCGGAAGCCACAGTCTTTATGGCCACATGTGCTCAGCAACCGGGACTACTCATCTCCGAGCCGGATACAGTCGGGCCGGATACGGTGAAGACGTGCAGTTACCACCTAGAGCCGGAAAAGGCGAAGAGCTCAGCCCGGCTGATTTCATCAGATTCGCCCGCCAACTCAGCGTGCCAGAGTTCGGTGTGGCCGGGCAACGGCGCCTTAAAGCCGCACGCGTTGCGGTAATCGGGGCGGGCGGGCTAGGCAGCCCCGTGCTGAGTTATCTTGCGGCCGCCGGCGTAGGGCAGCTGACGGTCATTGACGCTGACATCGTTTCCGAATCCAACCTGCACCGGCAGCTACTGCACCGCAGCGCAGACTCAGGACGACTCAAGGTGCACAGCGCCACCGACGCCCTGCTTGCGATCAACCCACAGCTAAGCCTGATGACTCACGCCGTCCACCTGAACGAGGCCAATGCCCCTGATCTACTTCGCGGGCACGACGTGATCGTAGATGGTAGTGACAATTTCGCGACGCACTACTGCGCCGACGACACAGCGGCCGCGCTAGACACGCCGTGCGTATGGGGGTCGGTGCTGCGCTGGCAAGGCCAAACTAGCGTCTCGTGGGCCAGTCGGGGCCCCCGCTACCGCGATCTATACCCGACGCAACCAGCACAGGAAGCAGCCCTTTCCTGCATAGATGGAGGTGTTCTCGGACCGGTCTGTGCGGTGATCGGTTCAATTATGGCGATCGAGACCATCAAGCTGCTCACCGGCTGCGGTGCGCCCGAGCTGGGAACGTTGCTGGTCTTCGATGGGCTAGAGATGAGCTTTCGAAAGCTCAACTTTCGGGCTGGTACACAACCGGCCGCCGCTGCTCCGGCACCCAACGTGCACGATAATGACGGTATGACAGACACAGAAAACGAAATCAGCGTCGAGACTCTGCGCCAGCAGCTGAGCGAAGGGGCAGCGCCGGTTCTGATCGATGTTCGGGAACCACAGGAGCACGCGGCAGGCGCTATCGCCGGATCGCGTCTAATCCCGCTGAGCACCATTGTCGCAACGGCGCAGGTTGCAACAGCACAGTCAGCGACGGCGCAGGTGGCGACGGCGCAGCGCGAGCGCACCGACGGCGAGAACGCTCATACCGAGCAACGCATAGCCAAGCTGGTTGCGCCGCTTAGCACTGAGCAGCCGGCCGTGCTGTACTGCGAGCACGGCGTCCGTTCCGTGCACGCGCTCGCGGTCTTGCGGCAGTACGGTTTCTCCCACCTCCGGCACCTCGACGGCGGCTACGCGGCTTGGCGCAGCGGCGCGGCCTAGCCAGAAGCGCACAACTACCCCTACGCCTACCAGAAGAGCGGCAGCGCCGTAACTGAGCTGCGCAACCACTAAGCCTGAGCCCCAGCCCGAAGCGTCAACCGTAAGCAGTCCGCTCAAATACACCACCGCGCAAGCCGCGGCAACAGCAAGCCACTCCGGCCGCCGAGCCAGCGCCGCCAGCGGAATCAACAGCAGCACATACCACGAGTACCCGGGTGAAGCGACCAGCAGCGCGACCCCGAACATCGCCGCCGCGGCAGTCCATGGCCGGTCCGGATTCACCCGCCACAACACGAGGAGCGCGGTCACCGCCAACACCGCCAGTCCAGCGATCGTTGCCATGTCCTGCGGAATGATGAGGCGCAGCAGCGCAAACCGTGACCCCTGATCGTCTTGATAGCCCTCTTCATGCAGGTAACCCGGCAGATAACCAATGACCTTGCTGCCCGAGACCACCACATAGGGTAAGTAGGCCGCGGCGAACGCGCCCAGCACACCAGCGAGTAGTCGGAATGGCCGGCGGCGGATCAACGCGGGAAGCAGCACTGCGGGCAGCAGCTTTACCGCGGTTGCCAAACCCAGTGCCACACCACCGGAGAACTGACGCCGCCCGGCGATCAGCAGCACCGCCGCCAGTGCCAGCAGCGCACCGAGGGCGTCCACGTGAGCGTTGTTCACCGCCTCGCTGGCCACCAGAGGGCACCACGCCCATAACGCCGCCCATCGCGGGTTGAGCCCGTTACGGCGCAGCGCCCATAACAGCAAGACCGTCACGCCAGTGACCAGCAGCAAACCCATGATTTGCATCGGAAGATACTGGGCAGAGTCGGGAGACAGAAGTGCCACCGCCGCGAAATACCCCTCGGCGGCGCCTGGGTAGATGGTGATGACTTCGGGTCGATTAATGGCAGTGCACAGCAGCGTGTGACGTTGCCAAACCGGATGCGGCTCCCAGCCGGGGCAGTGTGGATTACTGCCATCGGCGCGCGTCCGCGGGGCGGGAAACAGCCAATCGGTGCGCAGCGACTTCAGCGCCGGATCGGCTGGCGCGTACTCATATGGCGAGACGCCGGAATGTTGCACGATGCCGTCCCAGACATAGCGAGCGGCATCGGAGCTGGTGCGCGGCGGCTGTAACAGCGAGACCACACCCAGCGCGATGCTTCCGGCGAGGATGAGCAGCACAGCGGCGCGCAGCGGGACAAACCACAATCCAACCAAAGCAAGGGCGAACACCAGCCACGCAGCGGCGTACCACCGCAGCACCTCCCATGTATCGGCTGCCAGATTAAAGTGCAGCACCGAATAGGCAGTAACAATCGCGAGTCCAGCCACGCAAAGCGCGACACAGACTGTCGCTATGTGGTGAGATACTGGAGTGAAGCGTCTATTTAATGCCACCAGCCGCATAGTACGCACTCACCGTTTATCCCCGGCGCGGCCAGGAGCCTTCAACGAAGCGATGCACAATCCGCGAGTTGCGGTCAGCATCGGCCGCCTGTTGGCTACCTGCCTGATCGTCTGTTTCCTCACCGGCCTGTACAGCCACTACCTGCAAGAACCCGCGAGCTGGATGAGCTTTCCCACTCGCCCGGTATGGCTGTACCGCCTGAATCAGGGCGCCCATGTCGCAACCGGGATAGCGGCCATCCCGTTGCTGATGGCCAAGCTGTGGGTCGTATATCCACGATTGTTCGAATGGCCGCCGTTACGTTCAGCGATGCACGGCTTGGAGCGGGCGTCGATCGCAGTGTTTGTCGCCGCGTCGCTACTACAGCTATTCATGGGGCTGCTCAACACTTTGCAGTGGTATCCCTGGCCGTTTACGTTCCGGGAGACACACTTCTTTCTGGCTTGGGTAATCATCGGATCGTTGCTGATCCACATCGCGGTGAAGTTGCCGCTGATTCGGGAGCATTGGCGACGGGCGCGAGACGGCACACCAGTGGTTATCGACACGGCTGTACCGGCGCGCGGGTGGTCGCGGCGCGGGTTTTTCACCGCCGTCGGCCTTACTGTCGCGACAGTCACCGTCACCACCGTGGGTCAATCATTTTCCCCGCTGCAGAAACTGAACCTCTTCGCGCCCCGCACCCCTAGCAAAGGACCACAAGGGCTCGCGGTGAACCGAACCGCAACGCAAGCCGGGGTGCTCAGCTCGGCGCGTTCCCCCGATTGGCGGCTCCAGATTAAAGGACCTCGGCCCGTTACGTTGACGCTGAGCGAACTCCATCAGATGCCCCAGTTCCAAGCGCGGCTCCCCATCTCCTGCGTGGAAGGGTGGAGCCAGAACGCGGACTGGAGCGGAGTGCGGGTGCGTGACCTGCTGGATCGGGTCGGAGCTCCGGCCGGGTCCGGGCTGCGAGTGATCTCGCTGGAGCCTTCTGGACCGTTCGCGCAGACCGAGATGGGGCCGGAGTTCGCCGCCGACGAGCTCACGTTGCTAGCGCTCCGGCTCAACGGGGAAGTACTAGACATCGAGCATGGTTATCCGGCTCGCATCATCGCTCCGGCCCGCCCGGGCGTGCTCCAGACCAAGTGGGTCCGCACACTGGAGGTCCTTGCATGAAGCTCATTCGTGGGACGCTGATCTGTCTCGGCCTGATCCCCATCGGGATCGGCCTATACGGGTTGTGGAACTACTACACCGCCGACCAGCTGGTGGCGATCGGTAAGTGGCTAGTCATCGGGTTGGCACTGCACGATGGCGTGCTGGTCCCACTGGTGCTGGTGGGGGGAGCACTCATCTGGCAAGCGCACCGAGTTTTACCCCCGGCGGTGGGTCGGATCGTTGCCGGCGGCCTGGTCGTGGCAGGAGTAACCAGCCTGCTGGCCGCGCCGGCGATCATCCGCGAGGGCGAGTCGGACAACCCTACGCTTCTCACCCAGCACTATGGCTACAACCTGGCCTGGGCGCTGCTCATCGTAGCCGTTGTGACGATTGGTGGTGCGGTGATCGCGTGGCTGTCTTCGCGCAAGCGACGACCAGTTCCTCCGCCGGTCTCTGGGGAACTGAGCCCGAGGAGTCAACGCCACGTAGCGGACGTGAATCAGCGGCCTTTGCGGCGCGAGCCGGCCGTTCGGCCAGGTGGATTACCGCCCACCGAGGCCGGAGAGCCAGGTTGAGATGGATTAGCTGCAGCGGCACTTTTGGTTCTAGGGGTGCTTTTAGGAAGCTTTGCCAAAACCTCGTCTAGACTCGCGGTATGTGTCCCCTCCGCCACTTTCGGCGATTGTCTTCCTTCTCCTAAAGTGAGCATCCCCACGCCAGCGAGAACCTCAAGTACGGAATTCACCAACTCTGATCTAGCGTTAAGTCCATCCGACAAAAAGGTCTTCGTCACAATAGTTCCCGGCGGCAGTTCACCGTTCTGAATCAATGTATACAGCGTCGTAGCTAACCGTACTTTTAATGACATTCCAGTCTTTGGTAAATTGTGATAAAACTTCTGGATGACTATCTGTGCAGCAGCATTACCTAGTGGTTCCACGCATTAGTTCCTTGAATATGGTGAACTGGTCTGCATCTGTGGCTGTGGAGGTCGAAGGTGTGGACTGTGGAACCGTTGGTGTTGAACCGGGAAGAACGCGAGGA
>JBBSOC010000086.1:0-7053 GCA_038260095.1 Mycobacteriales bacterium
CGAGTTCTGCGAGATTCCGCTCGTGCCGTCCGTGGACGACTCCGGGGCTCCGCTCGTTCTCGCAGGCACTGCGGCGGCCGCCATCAATACTGCGGTCACTTCGTTTTGGAACTCCCACCTGCTCACCGGCGACAACATCATTGTCGCCCACACCGTGGCGCAGCGAGTTGGCATCGACGATGTGATGGCGCAGGTCCTGCCCGCCGGCAAAGTAGATGCAGTGAAACGACTGCAAGACCAAGGCAAAGTCGTCGCGATGGTGGGTGATGGGGTCAACGACGCAGCAGCCCTGGCCCAAGCAGACCTCGGTATCGCCATGGGTACCGGCACCGATGTGGCCATGCACGCCGCCGACCTCACACTGGTGCGCGGCGACCTTCGCGCCGCCGCGGACGCCATCGCGCTATCGCGCCGCACCCTGCGCACCATCAAAGGGAACCTGTTCTGGGCGTTCGCCTACAACACAGCGGCTCTGCCCTTGGCAGCCGCTGGAATGGTTACTCCCATACTCGCCGCCGCAGCTATGGTGTTCTCTAGCATTTTCGTTGTCACTAACAGCCTGCGACTGTTCAGGTTCACTCCCGATCAGAAAGGACAGTGATCACAATGCGATACGCACACTGCATGTATGGAATGGGCGGCATGGGCCTATGGATGACCATCTGGATGTTGGCCGGAATCGGCGTGATCATCGCAGTAGTACTCGGAATCATCTGGCTAGTTCGAACCAGCAGCCCCCGACTCGGCAACCCAACCGCCCAACCAGACGAAGCCCTCCAGGTGCTGCGCCGTCGCTACGCCGCCGGCGACATCGACCAGGAGCAGTACCAAAACCAGCTACGCGACCTCCAAATCCGCTAACGCTCGCCGAGAGAAAGACCAGATCTGGACCTGCGAGGGGTAAAACTCTTGGTGAGGTCTGTGGCAACAAGCAACGAGCGGCGGAACCGGTGGGTGCGGCACTGGAACCGTGGGGCAGCACGTTATGACCCGACGATGCGCATGCTCGACCGAGTGCTGTTTCGTGACACCCGGGAGTGGGTGTGCCAGCAGGCCACAGGCGACGTGCTCGAGATCGCAGCCGGTACCGGGCTCAATCTGGAGCACTACCCCGCAGGAATCCTCCACAAGTGAGCCTGCACCCGACCGGCGACCCCGAATACTTCCCCCTAGGCGTCAAACACAGATACTCTCGCTAAGCCTGCCTGGATACACCGCCTGACTTCGGCTGGTCATTGGTTTGTATGATGCTGTGATTTGTCCTACCTGGAGGGAGTAGGCATGAGGCGCGGTGTCGGGATTGCTCCTAGTCGGGGTGTCGTGAAGGAAGCTTTCACCAGGCACTAACCGTGATGTCCTTGTTGGTCAGCGGTCTATCAAATGATCTTCAGGGAATCCTTAGAGTGCCTCTCACCAGTCAGCAGTTACCGCGCTGAGCTGCGCAGATGCCATCAGTGGAACTTGGTGACAGCTTCCTTATTAACCACACCATCGCCCGCCTGCGCGCCCACGGCGCCGAACTCCTCGGCGAGGTGGCGCAGTACGAGAGCATCTTCCGGCTCTGCTACCTCCGCGACCTCGCGGGCATCATCGTCGCCCTGGCCGAACAGATCGGCTGACGTGGGCCTGCCGCGCGGGGGCGGGGGCATCAGCGATGCGCGAACGGATCGCGAGAGTATGTTGATGCAACCGTTCTCCGGGCTCGGCGCGACCAATGAAGATCAGCGTGTGGACGCCGGTCAAGGTTCGCGCGGCGCCACGATCCCCGAACGCACAGACCAGCAGGCCGGACGTCGGCGGTGCGGCCACCGGGGCGGACGGCCACCAGCCTTCGACCCGAACACTTACCGACGCCGTAACGTCGTCGAACGCTGCATAAACCGGCTCAAGCAATGGCGCGGCATCGCCACCCGATACGGCAGACTCGCCTGCCCACTACCAAGCAACCAGCACCTTCGTTAGCGCCTGTCCGGTGGATCAACAAATGATCCACCGGACAGGCGCTAAGGCGTGTCTGACAAATGTGTCGTCAAGGCGATGACAGCGTTGTGGGTGACCGTCACCACCGTCGGCGCACCGTGGCCTTGGTGCCGGTCACCAGGCTCGCGGCCGGAACGTCGACCGCCCCGGCGGCAACCACGGCGTCGCGCCCGATGCTGACCCCGGGCAGGATCGTGGCACCAGCGCCGATCCACACGTTCTCCGCCACGTCGATGGGCGCGCCGGTGAGGTACAGCCGACGCTCCTGCGGGTCGACCGGGTGACCATCGGTGATGAACGTGGCCTTCGGACCGACCATCACGCCATCACCTAGTCGAATCCCGGCATAGTCCAGGAACGTGCAGCCCTGGTTGATGAACACGCGCTCGGCGAGGTCCAGGTGGAGCCCGTGGCCCGTGTAGAAGGGCGGATAGATCGTGACGCGCGCCGGCAGCGGACGGCCCAAAATCTGCTCGAACAACGCCGCCTTGCCCGCCTCATCCTCGAAGGGCAGGACGTTCAGGCGCGAGGTGAGCTCGGTGACCCGCAGCACCCTTTCCGCCATCGCCTGGAACTCGGCGCTGTGGATGCGCATGAGACGCTCACTGGACATTCCACGATCCTCTCAGGTGTACCGGGGATCTGGACGAGGACTCACTGATGACCAGGCTATAGGGGACGTTGTCGCTGAGGCGCTCAACGTTCGGTTCAATATCTGGGGCGCGGATCAGGGCCTCGAGCCGCTGTACTGGACGATCGATGCGCCCTTGAACCCGTTTGAAGTTGCTGGATTTCCTGGCGCCGACTACAGCGATGAGCAGGGCTGTGAAATCGCGGAACGCTGGGCGCAAGCTCTGTCCTTGCATCCCGCGAGAAAATCGCCTAACCCTCGCCAGCTGGATTCGATAGCCGATTTGAGATTCGGTTTCTTTCGATTTGATGGTCCACTGTGGTGTGCACCAAAAAGTTTACGAATCCACGTTGCCGTCACGGTTGCCGTCAAAACGGCAAAATCGGCTGGAAATCAGAGTCAAAAATTGGTAAACATACAGGTCACAGGCGTGGCCAGGGCCGGGATCGAACCGGCGACCTTCCGCTTTTCAGGTAGATGAAGGCCGTCTATGGGCGTGTACCGGTGTGCGTTTCCGCTAGAAAGCCTCCATGTGTGACCGCCCGTGTGTGCCGCTGTTCAGGGATGTTGCCGTCACGGTTGCCGTCAGGTTCGGATTACGTAAACGGCTGCGCTCGGTTGCTCTCAGGTCAGATCCATCGTTCATCTCTTGGTGTCCAGTTCATATCAGATGCGGCATTGTTGATGATCGGATCGGTGAATGCGGCGGAGCTGTTAAGAACATCTGCGAAAGTTTCGGGTAGTTCATTTTCGCGTCGGACGCGTGTGCGCCAGGCTCGCCATTTCGTCTGTGCGGCTAAAGGCATTCGCTTCAGTCGCGGCAGCAAAGGCTGAAGCTGGATTTGGCGGTGCGCGGCAACGATCTCCAGGGTTTTGCGGAGCTGGTTCGCGTCGATCCGGTGACGACGGATGATCGTATAGACATCTGCGTAGTCCCGCCAGCGGGTGTTGGTCTCACCACGATCGATTGCGGTGACGAGTTTCTCTGCCAGCACCATAGTGAGTGGGTACCCGAGAAGCTGCACGGAGTTGAGCCCTATGTTCACAATGCGAGGCAACTCGATACGTGTGGGAATGGGCCAGACAGGATCACCAAAGCTAACATCGATACCAATCGGTAGACGCGCCCGGTCGAGCGCACCGACGAGCTTCACCCGGATACCGGAGTATTCGTCCTCGTCACGAATCACCGACGCTGTGATTGTTTCAGTGTTGAAGAAGATGCCGTCTGACAGATCTATGACTGCAATCTCGCCTATCCGGTCCGCCACGTCGTCGAGATCGTTGGAAATTCGGATGGCTAGCAGGTCGATGTACTTCGTTGGACGCCGGAGAGCGAAGGCCGCCAGCAGTACCCCGCCTTTGACGATGAAATCTTCCCTGTAGGGTGATGCCGCAATCCTCGCAAGAAAAGACTCCAGCACATACAAGGTCTGGAGCTCCTGAACGTTGCCGCCGGTATCCCGGGCGAGCCTGCGGATAGCGAGCGTCGCATCCGTGGACGGTGTTCCACGATGCGGGTTGGGGCTCACAGTAAAACCTCCAGCGCGGATCGTAGTGAGGGACGCACAGCTGGAAAGTCCTTCGCCATGTCCATCAATACACCGGGGCTACTACCGCGTCGTCGAAGCCATCGCTTTAGTGCTTCCGTGGAAAGATCAAAACCCCAAATGTGCTGTAAACGGAAGACGTCGATGATTGTGCGCTCAGGGCCGTAGAGGCCGATCGCAAGGTCTGCGGATAGCTGCTGTGTGGTTCGGCCGATCTTGAAAGTCTCCCGATCGAAGAAGTGCCACGCGATCGGCGCATACCGAGCCCTTAACCGGTGAGCACCCCTTGGCAACGCCACATCGCTTGCCGCAGGTATTTCATCGGTGAGATCATGGATCGCTAACGCGCTGAGCAGGCACAGTGTGGCATCAGGTCGGCGTGTGGCAATTGACATCAACGCCGCGGTCGTGTCATCGACAGCGCCGATCCGAACGAAGACGCCGGGGGCAATTTGCTCGTACTCGCCATCCCCTATGAGCACCGAGAGCCGGTGTCGGGTCACGCCTGCGGCGTCAAGGCTCGCGTAACGGAGCAGATCAGGCAATTCCTCGCTTCCCATACACGCCCCACCTTCAACAGAAAACGCTACACACTAACTATACCTGTAGCTTTTTCTGTTGGACAAGCTTCGCCTCGTATTGGACTGTCATACATGGAGCAGGCCCTGGAAGCCGCGATTCAGGGTCAGTTGGTAGTGGTCGCGTGTCTGAGTGGCGGTCGTGTGTGCATTGGACGGCCCGGCCGGGCTGGACAGGCAGATGGTGATCTAGATGATCCCGGTACCAGGCGTTCATCCAAGGGGGCTAACAATCCCGTCGATCGACCGTGCCCCACATGTGCTGGTATATTTGGATTCAGCTGACAGTGAGCACTGGCCAGGTGGTGGGTTGGTCGGGATGCTCGGCAAGACGCAGCCCTTGGGCAAGGCGGATCGCATCGGCGCGGCCAAAGCTTTTCCCCGATACGTCGATCAAGAAAACGGGCCCGGACGAGCCGTCTCCTATGGTGAGACGACCGCTCACGTCGGTGGTGTCGTTGGGGTCTTTGTCCTGCTGCCACCAGGAAGGCTTGCCGGTGATCGTCAGATCCGGGGAACGGTCCGGGTGCCGGTAACCTTCCAGATTCTTCTTATCTGCAGGAATAACACTGATCCCGAGCCTATCCCCGCCGCGGACCAGGTCATAGCTGGTTGGCTGGGACGCAGTTTCTTGCTGCCTGTTGGACGCCGGATTGGCAATCAGGTTCATAGTGCATTTGGCTGGGGTGCTTCCGCCCGGAATCGAGCTGAGCTGAAATGGCTGCACACAGCGGTACAGCTTGTCCAGTTTTACTGCCGCGACAAGATCCCGCAGCCGCGACTCCGAGATCGTGCCCACGCTGCTCACTGTTTCCCACAGCCCGCTCACCGGCTCCCAGATGATGGTTCGAGTTCCCACGGGGTGCGCCGAACCGTCCTCACCCTTGCCGTGCCTCTGGTACTCCATGGCCGGCCGATTCTTAATGGTGATCTTTTTTCCATCATTGAGAGTGTCTTCGGTGTCCCTGTTGTGGCTAAGCGTCACGCTCACCGCAGCTTCGGAAAAATGGGAGTCTGTCACTCCCATAGCTTTAAGGGTGGCGGTGTCAGCGTGCAGTTCCACGCTCTCTTCCTCATTGGTCGTTCGCCCGGCTGGACCAGTCGACTGCCAGACAGCCCCGATATAGGTACCGGGGAGAGAGCTGAACCCAAGATGCAGTAGTCCCGTATCCTGTCCTACCACCTTCGAGTTCCCGATCGCCGTGGATAGACCCGAAGGCCCGGCTGGTGTGACCAGCGCCGAATTCAATGGATGGTGCGACCAGTCCTGACTAGACCGTGGGGAATTCTCCGACCCAGTGTTGGAACATGCAGCTAAGCCAATCAGCAGAACACCAGCGGTGAGAACACCGGCCAGCTTCAGCAGGATGAAAGGCCGGCCCCCAACGAAAGGCTTTGTCATCAATACACCAGACACCGATTGCTCACGCATGCGACAAGTAAACCAGCCGCAACTGGTCTTAATCGCCCCGGGGTGTTTGGAGGCTTAGCTTGTTGGGACGCATTCCTTGGGTGAGGGTGCGTGCCTCGGTGACCAGCGATTTCGGTGACCGATTCGCTTTTCGCTCGACGGGCTACGGCGATAGCAAGAGAGTCCGGATCTAGAGCAACCGGCCGGCCGCCGGTGCGGCCGTGGGCCCGTGCGGCGGCCAACCCGTCGAGGGTCCGTTCTTGAATGAGGTCGCGTTCCATTTCGGCGGCCATGGCAGCGACCATGAACAGCATCTTGTCCGCGATGCTAGATCCGTTGGCTCGGTGCAGACCTGCGCAGATACCGGTGAGGATGTCCAAGTTGATCTCGCGGCATTTCGCTGCGTTCAAGGCATCGAGTTGCATTTGATGATCTTGCGCACGGGTACTGGTGCGGGCATATCCAATGCGGACAGTGTTAGTGAACGTCGGGGAAGATATCGGCTCATCGTCCCGAAAACCGTCCTGAAACTCAACCTGCAACCAATCATTGTGGGATGGGTTACGGGACGCGCCGAACTGGGACAATGCAACGTGGTCGCGACCGTCTTGTATCCGTTCGTTTATGAACACCTTCCGCACGTAAAGCTCGAATAGACATAACGGGATAACGCATTTTAGGGTTTGAGTTCTACGCTTCGTCCGAGCGTGAGATAGACGCCGAGATCGCTTCGAAGAAAGCCCGCAGCGACTCTGGCGAGGTCTATTACAGTTTAAGAAGCTTTGCCTAGATGGTTGATTCCAAGGGGTTAGTGGTCGTAGGCGGTGAGTGAGCGTCGTGTGGCGAGGCCGAGGGTGTCGTTGTGCCAGATCGCGGCGGTGAGGGCAAGGATGCGTTGAGCGA
>JBBSOC010000087.1:0-6924 GCA_038260095.1 Mycobacteriales bacterium
AAAGGTATTGCTAGCTATTTCTGCTGCCCGCACCGGATACCGTAGCTACGTTACTCAGGTAGCGCGGTATCTGAGTACAACGAACGCGAAAGGCGAACTGGGCGAGTAAACGCCTTGTGAGGATGCCGTGCCAGGATGGTGAACATGGACGGTTTGGCGGCGCTTCCCCATCCTCGCAATGAGCTGGTGCGCGACTACGTGCCTGGTAGCCCTGAGGTAGTAGCCGTGCAGGCCGAGCTAGTCCGTCTGCGCTCTGAACGCCCTGAACTCACGTGCACCATCGCCGGCCAGCAGCGCAGCGGTGGTGGTGAGCCGCTCGACGTGGTGGAGCCGCACAACCACGCCCACGTGCTGGGCACACTGCACCAGGCCAGCCCGGCCGATGTCGGCGACGCGGTCGACGCGGCGCTGGCCGCCGGAGCCGCTTGGCGGGAGCTGCACTACACCGAGCGAGCCGCGGTGTTGTTGCGTGCCGCTGATCTGTTGGCCGGGCCGCGGCGGCCGACGCTGAACGCCGCCACCATGCTGGGGCAATCCAAGTCGGTGTTTCAAGCTGAGATCGACGCCGCCTGCGAGCTGATTGACTTTCTGCGCTTCAACGTCAGTTTCGGTGAGCGGTTGCTGACCGAGCGGCTCAACTCCCCGCCGGGTAGCTGGAATCGGTTCGACCACCGGCCGCTGGAAGGTTTCGTGCTGGCCATAACGCCGTTCAACTTCACCGCGATCGCCGGAAACTTGCCGTTGGCACCGGCGCTGATGGGAAACACCGTGGTGTGGAAACCCTCACCCACCCAACAACTGGCCGCGCATTACACGATGCGGCTACTGGAAACCGCGGGACTGCCACCGGGTGTGATCAATCTGGTGACCGGAGATGGGGTGGCGGTATCCCAGGTCGCGGTGCCGCATCGTGATCTTGCCGGTATCCACTTCACCGGCTCTACAGGAACGTTCCAGCAGTTGTGGGCAACCGTGGGGGAGAACATCGGCCGCTATCGCGGATATCCGCGCCTGGTCGGTGAGACCGGTGGTAAAGACTTCGTCATCGCGCACCCCAGCGCTGGCGGCCTCATCGAGGAGCTGTGTGCCGCACTGGTGCGTGGTGCGTTTGAATACCAGGGGCAGAAATGCTCCGCGGCTTCCCGGGCATACATCCCGCGTTCCATTTGGCCGCAGCTGCGCGATCGATTGGTAGCGGCAACCGAAGACATCAGCTACGGAAACGTGGCTGACCTCAAAAACTTCGGTGGCGCGGTGATTGACCGGCGGGCCTACGATCGCGCGGCCGCGGTGATCGCCGCGCTGCGCGCCGATCCTGCCTGTCGCATTATCGCCGGCGGCGGTGTCGATGACCGAGTGGGTTACTTCGTACAGCCCACGATTGTGGAGTGCGATGACCCGGAGCACGACGTATTCATGACGGAGTATTTTGCACCAATTCTGGCGGTGCATATCTTCGCCGATCCGCGGTATGACGATGTTGTGGCGCAAGCTGCCGACGTGGCACCGTATGCACTTACCGGCGCGGTGTGGGGGGCCGATCGCCCGGCGATCGCGGCCTCGCTACAGGCGTTGCGATACGCCGCCGGAAACATATACGTCAATGACAAGCCCACCGGGGCCACCGTGGGTCAGCAGCCGTTCGGTGGGGCTCGGGCTAGTGGCACTAACGACAAAGCCGGCAGCGGTTTCAATCTGATGCGCTGGGTCTCGCCCCGAGTAATCAAGGAGACGTTCGTTCCATCGCGAGATTACCGTTACCCTCACATGGGGTAGCTCTAACTGTCATGTTTAGGTACCCGCTTGGTGTCGGCTCAGCAACTCCTCAGACTGGTGATAGGTGGTGGGTTCCCTGCGATCTGCACGACGCGCCGATCAGGCGCCTTCGGCAGTGCTGCTGAACGGGGTCAGCAAGCGGTACCAGCTGCGCGGTCCACTAGTGCTGCGAGACATCGAGTGCAGTATGCAACCAGGCACCCTGACTCATGTGCAGGGTGATAACGGGTGCGGGAAGAGCACCTTGCTGCGCATTTTGGCCGGGGTCACCGTACCTACCCGCGGTCGGATCACAGGGCTGCCCGCGCGGGTGGGATACGTGCCGGAGCGTTTTCCGCCGGGCCTGCGGTTCACCGTCCGTCAGTATCTGGGTCACCTGGGTCGGATCCGTGCTCTGCCAGATCGTCTGACAGCCGCGCGCAGCGGAGAGCTGCTGGACCTGCTAGGTGCGCCACAGATCGCCGACACTCCAATGTGGGAGCTATCCAAAGGCACCAGCCAGAAGGTGGCGATTGCGCAGGCGCTGGTCGCTGACCCGGCATGGTTGATTCTTGACGAGGCGTTCACTGGACTGGACCGCAGCGCGCAGCTTGCCCTTATGGAGCAGGTGCGAGCGTGCCGGAATGCCGGCGGAGCCGTGGTCTTCACCGATCACGGTCAGCGGGCTCGGGCTCGGGCACTGGCTCCGGATTCGAGTCTGGTGCTCGTTGCCGGTGCCCTCCAGCCCCAGGAAACCGCGCCTCTCGAGCGGGTGATGCTCGTGGTACTGGCTGGTCAACCCGAGAGTTTCGACGTGGCCGGACATCCAGGTGTACGACACATCGAAACCACTTCCAATAGCATCCTCCTGCACGTCGACGCCGAGGATTGCGACGCGGTACTTGCTAAGGCGTTGCAGAACGGGCTATCCGTTCGGTGTGTGGAGTCAGTCGGATGAGCGCACTGTGTCGCTATCAGCTCGCGGGCTTTCTGCGCTCGCAACGATGGGTACCACCGCTGCTGGTCTATGTACTGTTGCTCGCGCTGGTTTACGCCGACGCCTCGGGCCCCGCGGTCCCCTCCTACGGGGTAACCGCGGTCGCCTTGTTCCCCGTCGCGGCCTGGGTGACTCGAACGCTGCTCAGCACGGAAGACCCGATCGCCAGGCAAATCACCGCCGCGGCCGCCCGGGGCCAGCTGCGGGTGCAGGCCGCGCTGTTAACCTCCGCCGTGATCGCGGCACTCCCGCTGGTTGTGCTCGCTGTTGGCTGGGCGGCGCTGGCCAATCCCGCTGCCGTCCATGGCTGGAGGACCTGGCTCGGGGGTCTGGGTATCCACCTCGTGTTCGCCTTGGCCGGCACTGGGCTTGGCGCACTAGCGGGACCACCCATTTTGCACCGACTCGGTGCGGCCGTGCTCGGCATCACGACGGTCACTCTATTGAGCATTATCATCCCCGCCTCGCCGGTCGCCTGGGCGCTTCGCGTTCTCGAGCACAACCCCCGACACGGGTTTACGACTGCTATAACCCCGTCGATTGCCTTCCTGCTTAGCATCACCGCGGTTGCCATCTTCGCCTCTTTAGCTACCGCCCGCCGTAGCTGAAGATTCATCTGCCCAGCACTTTCCACAAGCCCGATGGCTACCTAGTCCTCCGTGTATGCTTTTATGCATGCACACAAGTATGAGAGTGTCGATGCCGAATCGGGACCTGTTGGCCAGGATCGCAGCCGATGAACTGGGCGGCGTCAGTCTGGACGAGGCGCTGCGGATTGTGCTGTTCCAGCGCGAGACCGTGTCCGCGATTGCCCGACTTGAGGCTGATCCCGAGGCGCTGGCCGAGTATCAGCGAGAGGCGGCACAGTGGGCGGAGCTAGACGCGGCGGTGCGCGAATGACTCCACGCCCTGCACTCGCCCCCTGGCAGGTCTGGTGGTGTGAATTTGATCCGCAGGTCGGTACCGAGCAGGCTGGACGCCGTCCGGCGATAGTAGTGGGAACCCTGCTGGCGTGCTCCTTACCGAACCAGCTTGCGGTTGTGGTGCCCTGCACGAGCACAAACCGCAACGCGCCGTGGCAGCCGAGGGTTATGCTCGCTGGTCGAGCCGGATACGCGATGTGCGATCAGATCAAGGCCGTCTCAAGAGGCCGGCTTGTGTCGCGCCATAAAGCCGACGCGATAAGCCAACCGGAACGTGAGGCAATCCGATTCGCGCTCCGACAGCTCGTTGACATCGCTTAACGAGGTAGTGCACTAATAAAAATTTTTGCACAAGTTCTCTTAACTTGGCAAAATGCGCTGCCGCTGAAGAACCCAACACCGGAGCATTTCACACAGAGCAATGCAAACGATTACGTGACACTAGCTTGTCGGGTTTAGGCCGGCGATGAGCTTGTTGGGGACGATAGTGATGGCAAACGGCTGTGTGGCGTGAAACGGTTCGTCACCGATGACGTGGGCTATCTGGTGATACTCCCCGTTGTCACCCCGTTCGTACACGAACAGCGCCGGAGCCAACGGATCGATCACCCAGTAGGACTGGGCGCCAAACCGGTCGTAGGCGGCTTTCTTCAGGTTGAGGTCGATCAGCGCAGTGCTGGGCGAGAGGATCTCTACGGCTAGTACTGGTGCGGTGGGTAGGCCGGCGTGCGTAAGGTCGTCGTACCGGGCGACTAGAACGTCGGGTTGCAGCTCGGTCTTGTCATCTGCCGGCCACACCGCGAACGGGGCGCCGAGCACGCGAAACTGCGGCGGGCATGCCTGGCGCAGCCGCATCGCGAGGTCTAACTGCGCCTCTTGATGCGGCCAGCTGGGGGCTGGAGTCACGATGAGTACCCCGTCCAGTAGTTCGTATCGGTGGCCGTCATCGGGCATCTCGGCGAGGTCGTGAATTGTCAACGGCTGCCCATAAGGCAGAGCGGTCGCGGTGTTCGCAGCGGTCATGGTTCCCATCGTGCCTCCTCGACGTCATAAACGCTAATCCTGCTCCCGCGCGGCCGATCGTAGGAGATTGTCCACAGTGAGTACTTAGCCCACAGCGGAAGCGAGCCGGACGCCGTTGGTCGTTCCATTAGGCTCGCGGCGCCTTCGGTTCTAACCCGACAACCTTTGCCGCCTGGTACATGCGATGGTCATAGGTGACGAGCATTGTGGCGCGGATGCTGAGGGCTGTGGCCACATGAACGGCATCCAAGCTTCGTAGCGCTCCAGGTAGACGCCCCGCAGCTAATAGAACGGCTCGAGCTACGGGTATCAGCGATAACCCTTCAAGCAGCTGATCTACGGCAGGCGCTGCTTGCGGCACGGCTCGATACAGTTCGGTGATCGCTAGCTCGCTGGAAGCTAGTCGTCCATGGCTGCGCACAAAGTCGGTCATGACCGCCGATTCGGCCTCCGCCACGACGAGCTTGACGAGTGCTGAGGTGTCGCAGTAAATCAACGTTCTTCCTGACGTAGCGCAGCGAGGGCGTCGCTGCCACGAGTGCTGATTGGGCCTACTGGTGGACGCCAGTCGCGCAGCCCTCGTGGGTTACTGGGCGGCGGCACATTCACATCTACATGGTGCTCCGCCAGAATAGCCGGAATAAGGTGGCCCACGATCTGGTCTCGTCGGGTCAGGACAATCGTTTCACCTGAGTCGAGACGGTCCACGATAGCGCGAGTGTGTCGAGCTAGTTCTCGAGTACTTATTACACTGGTCATGTCAGACATTATAGCTGACAGTCAGAAAAATCCATGCCACATTGCTGCTATACCTCCTGCGACTGCAGCATTTGTAGCGCGGTTACTGTGCCGTGCTGGATCAGCAAACCTCGCCCAGCGCCGTCGAGCACACCGCCCGCGGCAAGACGGGGCTGCCCGAGTAGCTCACCGTCGCCGGCGCGTGCGGCCAGCAACACTCCTGTCCGAGTGCGCCGGGCGGCTACAGTACAGCCCCGAAACATGCCGAGTAGTTCGTCAGTTCCGCCAGCCAGCACCACTCGGTGGTGTCCCAGCGAGATGATCGCGCTCAACGCCGCGTCTACATCGCTGTCCGCCAACAGTTCTACATCGTCGACCAGGATCATGCGGGGTCCGGAATCGGTGTTGAGCAACGATGTCAACTGCTGAGCGTCGGCCGCTGTGCTTGCGGTAGGTAGCGCGGAGCTCAGCGCGCTGCGGCCCGGCGTTGCGATGATGAGTCTCGCGCCCTGATCCGCTGCGGCTGCCGCCATAGCCAACAGGGTGCTGGTTTTTCCGCTTGCTGGTGGTCCAGCGATGAGAGCCGTGGTCGTCTCGGAGAGATCCAGCTCAAGAGTTTCCGTGTTGTCGCCGCCCAACCCAATCGGTAAGCACCACTGTCGGGTAGCCGGTTTCAGCATGTCCGGCGTCACCAGGCGGGGTAGCGCGCGCACCGGCATCGCACCGGTTGTGGTTTGTGGCCAGCGCCGCCGAAGCTGGGTACCTAGCCGATTCAAGGCCGCCCGTTGGGCTGACGGCGCTGGATCGGGATCGAGCTGCGCGAACTGCATCGTTGTTACAGGCGTGTTGGGAAGAATAGCCCGACCGGGGATGAACTGCTGGGGAACATCCCGCCGAGCTATCCCGGCCAAGCCGTAGCTGTCAGCATCAGCCATTGGCAGGATCAGCCGGGTACCAAGCAAGGTCACAATCGACGATGCCAGCAGCGAGCGATCACCGCTGACGAACGCGCGTAGTCCGAGGCCGCCGCCGTCGCGTAGTACGCTAGATAGCTCGCTGAGCAGGGCGCCGTGCCGTAGATCGTCGTAGCTGTGCCGAAACGTTTCCCACGAGTCCAGCAGCAGCACCAACCATGGTGCCGACCCTTCCCTGGTGTCCCTGGTTGCGGGAGCCCGGTGTACTCGCCGCCGTTGTAGCTCGATGCGTAGCCGTCGGAGCACTCGCTGGCAGTGCTCGGCGTCATCCGGCGCCACTACCCCATCACAGTGCGGCAGCGCCTCTAGCGTCGCAAGCTCGCCGCTGTTGTCGAAAGCGAAGATCCGTAGCTGCTCTGGGGAGTGCTGATCGGCCAAACTCGCGGCAATTGTGCGCAGTGCACTGCTGCGACCGCTGCGCGGACCACCGGCTAGCAACATGTGCCCGGCCGTGACGAGCTGAATGGAGAACGGCCGTTGCCGCTGCTCATGTGGAATGTCGTGCAGACCCACC
>JBBSOC010000088.1:0-6837 GCA_038260095.1 Mycobacteriales bacterium
GATCCGTTGTCGGCGGCATGGCCGCAGGTGCTCGAAGCGGTGGCCGACCTATTGCGTTCTTCTCACACTCAGGACAGCACCATCAGCCAGTGAGCTCCAGATCTACCCCCGCGTCCTAGGCACGCCGAGGTTCCCGTCCGCTAGGCAGCACTCCAGGGAGCGCTCAGTTTCTAACCTCCAGGAGTCCACCGTCGTGTCCATTGGCGGATGACCCGGACAAAGTTGGAGTCCTCCGGCGCGCATATCTTGTGCAGAACGGTGAGTGCGCCAGACAGCCACCCCATGGCGTTCCTGGCTGGCCGTAGTTCGAATAAGACCACTTTGGTGCCCCCGGCAGGATTCGAACCTGCGACACACGGTTTAGGAAACCGATGCTCTTCCCCTGAGCTACGAGGGCTTACTCCGATGATCCTAACTACGTGGTGAGGACGTGCCACTTCGGCCGGGTTGGTGGCAGCTACACCCGGGCCACCGCGGCATAGAACCCACTGCGCTCAGTCTCCTGCTCCCCTTCGTCGGGGTGCCAGTCGACGGCGTCCACGATCCCAGGCTCCACGAGCTCCAAGCCAGCGAAGAACTGTTCCAGCTCGGCCTTGGTGCGCGGATACACCGGGGTGGTACTGGATTTGTACAGCTCGACTACCTGGGTCCATTCCGCTGGCAGCCCTTCCGTGCTGCAGTGCGAAAGCGCCATCAGGCTGCCCGGTGCCAGCGCGTACCGATACCTCCGGAATATGTCCCACGGAGCTTCGCTATCCGGAATGAAGTGCATGACAGCTACTGTGAGCAGCGCTATCGGTTGATCAAAGTCCAGCAAACCAGCGATGCCTGGAGCTGATAACACCGTCTCGGCATCCCTGAGATCAGCCTTGGTAATAGTCGCGTAATCGTTGCCGGCCAGCAGCTCGGCGCTATGTGCCACCGCGACCGATTCGTTGTCCACGTAGGCTATCCGCGCTGCAGGGTTACGCTGCTGCGCGATGTGATGCACGTTACCGGCCGTCGGAATTCCTGAACCTAGGTCCAAGAACTGGTTGATACCGAGCTCGCTGCTGTAGCGCACTATCCGGTTAAGGAACCTGCGGTTGAGCCTGGCGGAGCGCGCAAGAGCGGGTCGCACCGCCAGTGCTTGCTCGGCAAGCTCGCGGTCAGCAGCGAAATTGTGTGCGCCACCCAGGTAGTAGTCGTACATTCGTGCGGGATTGGGCCGCTCTACGTCGACCTCGTGGGGAATCCAGCTCTGGCTGTTGACCATGCCGCTTCACCTCTCCTCGCGCGTACTGAGCAAACTATTGGTTGAGGACGGCTGCGCAACATAACCGCTCTACCGTCCCCAACCAGTGCAAGCCTAAAGCTTCCCTACGCACTGCGAGGCCTTCCTTGTACTTAGCAAGCCCCTAAAAATTTCCTTTCGAGTTACGACATGGTGCACGATTGCAAGCTATTGCCATCATCGTCGATGAAGCGACCAGGTTAGTGGCAGCGTGTTTTTGCCAAGTTAAGAGAACTTGTGCAAAAATTTTTATCGTGCACCACCGAGTTAGCCGAGCCGGTTGGCTCGCTTTGGTTCGGGTACCGTTTCTACTTGTGAGTGTTGAGTCAGCTGACGCAGACCGTGAAGTGCCCATGAATGACGACGCTGAGCCGCCCGCAGAGCAGACCCGTGATGGTCTGGGCGATGTTGAGCGGAGCAACGGTGTTGACAACGACGCGCGACTACTGGAAGACCGCCCGCCGCACTGGTGAAGTGAGGTTAGGTCGAACTGCTCGCCGCGGCCTTAGCCGGAACTTTAGCGTTGCCGGAGCTGGTCTCCGACTTTGGCGTTGGCGATGTGACCTCTGGCGATTTAACGTCCTTCGAGCCTTCTTTAGGAGCGGTGTCGCCGCTTTCCTGCACCTTCGTCTCGGCTTTCTTGCCAGGTTCACGAGAGTCATTGCGATAGAAGCCGGAGCCCTTGAACACCACGCCCACGGAACTAAAGACCTTGCGCAACACCCCCGAACATGCCGGGCATTGCGTGAGTGGGGCATCAGTGAACGACTGCACAGCCTCCAGCGGCTGGGCGCAGCTAGTGCAGACGTACTGGTAAGTGGGCACAGACCCTCCATGTGGCAAGACTGCAAAATCGACGGACCGTTCGCAGCGGAGTGCGGCGCACTAACGACCGGCGTAGGGGACACTCGCGGTCAAACAGTGCTAGCTGACTGCCAGCTGACAATGGTTACTCAGTAACAATAGGCTCAGGTCCGCACGGGCCACCAACCAGACGGAGTGATCACGCCAGCCACCGCTATGTCGTGGTCTGCGACGGGCACCTCGTCGAGGAGTTCGTGCTCGTAGAGCAGTGCCGCAATCGGGGCACGGGCGTATCGCAGGGCACGGTCATAGCAGCCGGCTCCTCGGCCCAACCGATTTCCCGCCGTATCCACAGCGAGTGCGGGTACCAATACAAGGTCAGCTGTAACGATCTCGTCGGGGGGTAGCGCGGCTTGCGTAGGCTCCAGTAGACCGTGGGAAGTCAGCCGCAGCGACTCGGGGCCTCGATAGTAAGCCCATCCCAGCTCGTTATCGGCTTTCCAGATCGGTAGGAGCACTGTCAACTCTCCAGCCTCCGATGCGCTACTTAGCAGTAGCTCCGGTAGCGATTGTTGACCGTGAGGGGCGAGGGGTTCGGTGCCAATCGGCACATAGGCGGCCACGATTTTGGGCTGTTGACGCTCCACAAGGCACCGGATCTGCACGCTTAGTGCCCGGTGGGCACTGGTTCGCTCGGCTTCAGTCATTGCCCACCGGGCAGCCAGTAACTGCTCGCGAAGCACCCGCTTACGCACGTCTATCTTTATCGTCGTACCCATCCTGTCTATGTAGTCTCTTCCGTCGGCGCAATCTCTTCCGTTGACCGAAGCAGATTGCGCCTCGGCAGCAGTGAGTAAGGACGCCGCACATCAACCCGACCCAACGAATGTGGTAGTCCAAGAAAAGGGTAGACCTTCGACCAGCTAATCTGCCCGACATGGCAGATGCATCCGTTCACACGCCCGTCAGCAAAGTCGTCATCCCAGTAGCAGGACTTGGGACTCGCTTTCTGCCCGCCACCAAAACCATTCCTAAGGTGCTGCTTCCGGTGGTGGACAGACCCGCGTTGGAGTACATCGTTGAGGAAGCTTCACGTGCCGGTCTTGATGACGTATTGCTGGTAATTGGGCGTGGTCAAGACTCGGTGCTCGACCACTTTGATCGGCGACCCGAGCTGGAAGCCGCGCTAGAAGCTAAGGGCGATAAGGCGCGGCTGGATGCGGTACGCCACTCCGCGGAGCTCGCCACCATGCATGCGGTGCGCCAAGACGAACCGCGCGGTCTGGGTCATGCGGTGCTCTGCGCACAGCGCCACGTGGGCCGTGAGTCGTTCGCCGTGCAGCTGGGCGATGACATGATCGATCCGCGTGACCCGCTGCTTCCGGCGATGCTCGACGTGCAGCGACGCTACGGCGGCGTAGTGCTGGGCCTCATCGAGGTCCCGAGTGAGCACATTCACCGCTACGGTTGTGTGGCCGCGGCTCCCACTGGTGAAACGTTCGACGGCTACTCGGCTATCACGGTTAGCGCCTTAGTGGAAAAACCGGCGGCCGAGCAGGCGCCCAGCAACCTTGCCATTATCGGACGCTATGTGCTGCCGCCTGAGATTTTCGACGCAATCCGAGCCACTCAGCCAGGGGCAGGCGGGGAGATTCAGCTCACTGACGCGATCGCCAGACTGCTACATGATGGCATGCCCGTGCATGGTGTGATCTTTACCGGTCGTCGTTACGACACGGGCGATCGAAGCGACTATCTCAAAGCCGTGGTGCAGCTTGCGGTCGAACGTGATGACCTCGGTCCGGAGTTTCGTGCATGGCTGAGCGAGTTTGTGCGCGCACAATAGGAGATCGACATCGGTGGATCTCAGCCGGTTAGCCATGCTTACGAAAGACTCTAAAAAGACTCCGAAAGACTCACGAAAGTTGCGAGTATGACCGCAAGTGTGCAGACCAATCTGGCAGAGTACCTGGCTGGGGTACTCACCAGTGTAGTACCGCTGCGGTCATTCCAGCTTCCGTTGCTCGATGCGATCGACAGCGTGCTGGCTGACGACTTGACCGCTTCGGGTCCGATGCCGGCATACGATGTCGCCGAGATCGCTGGTTATGCAGTCTGCTCCGAGGAGACCGCGACGGCTACGCCGCAACGACCGGCATTGCTGTCAGTGATTGGTGAGATCGGAGTAGCTTCCTGGCATCCGATTCGTCTCCCCATGCGCGGGTGTTTTGTGATCGCCGCGGGAGCACCGCTGCCGGCCGGAGCCGATTCAGTGATTCCCGCTGACTGGACCGACCAGGGCGTGGTCACGTTAAAGGTGCGACGCCCGAGCGCGCCGGAACTCAACGTGGTGCGCGCCGGCACCGAATGTGCGGCCGGTGAGGCACTCGCCGCAAAAGGTGAGGTAGTTACCCCGGCGTTGCTTGGACAGCTGGCGTTAGCCGGGTTCGCCGCGCTGCCCGCGCGGCCTCGGCCGCGAGTGATCACGTTGGGCATTGGTGACGAGCTCGCCGATGCTGGAGTGATTAGCACTCCAGGCCGAGTCGTGGATGCCGCGTCCTACGTCCTTACGGCTGCGGCTCGGCAGAGTTTTGCGCAGGCATTTCGGCTCGATACCATTGGCGACGATCCGCAGCGGTTAAAGAGTGCGCTGGATGATAACTCCATGCGCGCCGATGTGTTGGTGCTTACCGGCCTCCGGTTGGCCGACGCGATCGCGCCGGTGTATCCGGAGGTGGAATTTCGGCACCTGGCGGTTTCACCAGGTGGTGTGGTGGGTTTTGGCCGCATTGGGAGTGAGCGGACTCCAGTGATCTGCCTGCCTGGGGATGCCGGTGCGGTGTATGTGGGATTTGAGCTACTGGTGCGACCGGTGTTGCGGCGCCTATCAGGCATGGATCCGGTTTTTCGGCATTCGGTGCGGGCGAGTCTCACCGAATCGCTGACTTCGTCGGCTGGCGTTCGAGAGTTCCGCCCAGCCGTGCTGCGTTCGCGGCGCGGCGGTGGTTACACGGTGACGCCACAGCCGGGCGGTAAGCAGCTGTTGCGCGGGCTGATGAACTCCAACGGGCTTATGGTGCTGGGTGACCACATCACTCTTGCGCCTCGAGGCGCCGTAGTGGATGTACTGCAGCTGGACCGGTGAAACAATGGAGCGACAGTACGACTGGCCGGTTACCCTCAACGACGGGGAGGTGGCTCTTCGGCCACATAAGCGTAACGACCTGGCTGCCTGGCGCGAGGTGCGCCTAGCTAACCAGCGCTGGCTCGAGCCATGGGAGGCCACCGCTCTCGGATCGTGGGAACAGCGCCACGGCCCAAGAGAGTTTCGCCAGATGCTGCGCGCGCAGCGCCGCCCAGCGCGGCTTGGTCAGATCATGCCGTTTGTGCTCTGTTACCGCGACCAATTCGCTGGTCAGCTTACAGTCGGAAATATTGTGCGTGGAGCATTTTTCTCCGCAACCGTTGGCTACTGGCTTGATGAACGGCTTGCTGGACAAGGCATCATGCCTACAGCACTAGCGCTGGCGTGCGACTTCTGCTTCTTCACAGCGGGCTTGCACCGCATTGAGGTCAATATCCGTCCAGAGAACGTTGCTAGCCGCCGCGTGGTGGAGAAGCTTCGATTCCGTTATGAGGGTTTTCATTCGCGGTTTTTACACATTGACGGCGAGTGGCGTGACCATCTGGGTTACGCGCTCACTGCTGAGGATGCGGCACCGCACGGTGTATTGGCGCAGTGGCGAAGCAACCCAGACGAGCGGAGCCCTAGCCGAAGGTGGTTCGGCGTGGCAGCCGCTGAGTAAGCGCCTCACGCCGTAGTGTCAGGGCTCGTGCAGCACTCGCTGAAGAACCGCGTCGGGAGGAAGCCGCCATGCCATCTGGTGTGCCGTCAGCCGTCCTGTTCGCAATCCTGATCGGGGTAGCCCTGCTGGCATTGGTGCCGGCTCTGATCTCCAGAGGCGACTCTGTCACCGTGGCGCAGCAAGAGTTAGACGCCTCCAGTATGCGGGTGCTGGATCGAGGTAATGGTTCTACCGTGACGGCAGAGCCAGTCCCTGACGACGCGGGAAAAGCCAGCGAAGTCGATGTTGTGGCTAGGCAGGACAGTCCCCCTGAGAACCAATCGCAGCGAAAACGGGCTCTGGAGTTCGTAGAGAAGCTCGCCCGCACCACCACGATAGACGCGGTTGTGCAACGTGAAGTGGTGGCGTGGTTGGCTGCTCCGGCGCAGCGGCGCGGTGCGCCATCTGATCGAGTCAGATGGTTACTTGCAGCCGGCGACAAGGAGCCATTTCAACGAGCTGAGGCTTGGTTGGTACGTTCCATTGTGCGCCCCCGCCCTCGGCTGGTCGCACCAATAGATATGCCCTCATCCCCGCAAGCCTTCCCTTCAACGTCTAACGCTCCGCATCGCCGCGCTGCCTGATCGGGCACGAGGTCAGCCCTGCGGCTGAGCGCGAGCACCTGCTAGGCTTTGGCCTGATTGGGGGCTGTGGCGCAGTCCGGTAGCGCACCTCGTTCGCATCGAGGGGGTCAGGGGTTCGAATCCCCTCAGCTCCACCACAGGTCACAGGGCCAATTCTTCCCTTGAAGAGGCGGCCTTTTGCTCAAGTACAGCAGAAAAGTACAGCAGCAGTCATGCATCGAGACTGTCTCCTAGCTTGCGAAGGGCCTCACGGGTAGATGCCGACGAGACCTGTGTGTAAATCTCCATCGTGACCGCAAATTGAGCGTGACGTAAAATCTGCATAATCACC
>JBBSOC010000089.1:0-6735 GCA_038260095.1 Mycobacteriales bacterium
AACCGACCAAACTGCAGCAGACTAAACACCGAACCGGCACACCCCGGCGCAAGGTAGTAGACAATACTGCGCTGCTGACGTGCGGTAGCGGTAAGAATGAGGTCTGCCTCAGCTAGCTTGACTTGCTCCAGCGTGCGTGCCGCAAAGCCGGCCGCGCTCGCCCCCAGACGGGCCAGCTGCGTCGCCGAACCCCCGCTCATCGGTTCCCCGACATACCAATCCCCGGTACCTACGCTATGTGAACTCAGGAGCTCCGCGGGATCGGTGTCGGGATAACTCTTGGCGAGCCGTTGGGCAAAACGGTGACTCAGTAAGCGTTCGGCCATCGGGGAACGACAAATATTTCCTAGACAGAGATGCAACACCGTGAACGGCGCCGGCAGACTCACTGTGCCGCGTCCCCCATCGGCACCCGCAAGCTGGGGAGAACTTCTCGCAACTTGTCAATGCTGATTGCGCCTAGCCGCAGCAGTGTAGGTTCATCGGCGGTGACATCGACAATGCTGGACGGCGTTGCATCGTCGCTTGGTCCGGCCTCCAAGTACACCGAGACCACGGAACCGAACTGCTGCTGGCCAAGTGCGGCGGTAGCTGCCGGCGCCTGCCCGGAGATGTTCGCACTCGATACCGCCATGGGGCCCGTAGCGGCCAGCACTTCCAGCGCTACGGGGTGCAAAGGCATTCGCACAGCCACGGTGCCATCGGTGTCTCCAAGATCCCACGCCAGCGACGGAGCTTGCTGTACGACGATAGTCAACCCACCAGGCCAGAACGCTGCCATCAGGTCTCGGGCCGCGCTGGGCAGCGATACAACTAGGCCGTCCACGGCGCGTCTGGATCCAACAAGCACCGGAACCGGCATGTTTCGACCGCGACGCTTAGCGGCCAACAGCTGAGTGACAGCAACGTCATTGAAAGCGTTAGCGCCAATGCCGTACACCGTATCGGTCGGCATGACGATCAGATCGCCACGCTCGACAGCATCGATGGCCGCGGCAATACCTAGGCTGCGCTCGGCGAGATTGGCGCAGTCGAACAGGTTTGCCAAACCGGCGGTGTGCTCGGGGACGCTGGCTGCTTGATCGGTACTGGACATGACCACACAGGCTACGCGCCGCGCAATGCAGGCCAATCACGCCGTCCACCTCTTCCCTACGGCAGCGGGCATCAGAACGGACCAGTCCGGCAACTAGTGTCAGCCAACAGGCACTGACTAGATGCGCGCGTCAACGCCCCTGCTAGATATCACGACGGTACCCAAGCTCGATCACCCACACCACCAGCTCACCGTCGTACAGGTCATAGATGACCCGATAGTTACCCACCCTCAGCCGCCAGGCGCCCTTGTCGTCGCCCTTCATCGGCTTCACATTGAGATTAATCCGTGAGGATCGGTGGCGAGGGCTTCCAACGCAGCGATGAGTTTTAATCGTGTTTGCGGATCCAACTTGCGGAGTTGCCGTTTTGCGTGAGCTGAAAAAGCAACGTCGCATGCATCGTTACGTGGTTAGCTCAGCTTCCGCCTCAGCTTTCAGAACAGCTAAAGGTGTGCCTTTTTCACCAGCTGCCCGACGAGCGCGGGATTTCTCAATACATGGCCACAATGCCGCTGCCTGTCGATCTTCCTCGTTCTCTTCCAAGGCTTCTAACGCAGCGTGCACCAAATTAGCAGGCAGCACAAGCCACAACCTCGCGCTCTTGCTCGGTTAGCCATGCCACATGCCCAGCTCGTGCCGACTCCAGCGCCTGATCTAGCGGCGAAGGAGTCAACGCATACACAGCGCCCCTGTCATGAACTGGCATGGTAGTCATGTCACTAGTGTAAACGTTTATCCGAACACATCCCATAAACCCTCAATGTAGATGGTCAAGCTCCCTACAGTGTGGTTATTTAGTCTTCGCGGGGTGGATTTGCACCGCCAGTTGGGGACCTCGCAGAACTCTTCGATTACAACAGACAACTGCATGTTGACGATCAAAACCGGCAGGCTCACACGTCCAGAAAGCAGGATAACGATGACAGCACACGGCCAAGCGCCCGACCGTAACCTCGCCTTGGAGCTGGTACGCGTGACAGAAACCGCGGCGATGGCCGCGGGGCGTTGGGTGGGGCTCGGGGAGAAGAACGCTGGCGACGGCGCGGCGGTGAACGCGATGCGCAAGCTGATCAACAGCGTCTCTATGCGCGGAGTCGTAGTGATCGGCGAGGGTGAGAAAGACAACGCGCCCATGCTGTACAACGGCGAGCAGGTAGGCGACGGAACCGGGCCGGAGTGCGACGTCGCGGTAGACCCGATTGACGGCACCACGTTGATGAGCAAGGGCATGCCCGGCGCGCTCGCGGTACTCGCGGTCGCCGAACGCGGCAGCATGTATGACCCTTCGGCCGTGTTTTACATGGAAAAGCTCGTTGTAGGACCCGAGGTGGCAGGAGCGGTAGACATCACGGCCCCAGTCGCCGCGAACATTGCCGCGGTGGCAGCGGCAAAACACAGCCAAGTCGAAGACGTCACGGTCTGCATACTGGACCGACCACGACACGAGCACCTGGTGCACCAGGTGCGAGAAGCCGGTGCACGGATCACGTTTATCAGCGATGGCGATGTGGCCGGCGCCATCTCAGCCGCCCGGGACACCACGGGTGTGGATATGCTGCTAGGGATCGGCGGCACGCCCGAGGGCATCATCGCCGCGTGTGCGCTCAAGTGTCTGGGCGGTGAGATTCAGGCCCGGTTGTGGCCGCGTGATGCTGCCGAGCGGAAGCGGGCGCTTGACGCCGGCCACGACCTGGACCGGGTACTGACCACCGACGATCTTGTTCGCGGCGACAACGTTTTCTTCTGCGCTACCGGAGTGACCGACGGCGACCTGCTGGATGGCGTGCGGTACCGCGCGGGGGGCGCCCGAACTCAGTCGCTGGTGATGCGTTCCAAGAGCGGCACGCTGCGATTCGTGGAGAGCTATCATCAGCTGGAGAAATTGCAGAAGTATGCAGATGTCAACTTTGGCGCCGCCGACTTCGGCCAGCGTCGCTAGGCGGTCAAGGTGTTTACGTTATGAGCGCGGATCGAGCAATCGACATCACTGCGATCTCGGGCCTGGTGGTCAGCTTCCGTCGGATGAATTCTTCGCGGTAGTGATCGGCAGCCTTCCGCGAGCTGAGGCAACCGAGATGGACCCCTCGATCAGCCGCAGGCTCGAAGCTGTCCGCGCCGGACTGGTGACGACAGGTAAACACCTCACCGCAACCGTGGACAGCATTCACTCCTGGTGGGAAGAGCCAGGGGGCGATCCCTACGTGCGTGGGCAACTAGTACGCGGCTGGCCGCAGACTCCGGAGGCGCAGCGCGAGGTGTTGGGCGGCGAGGCCACCGAACCCGGAGGGTACCGGCGTGGGGCGCAAGCCATCAACGCTCAGCTAGACCTGGTTGCGCCCAAGCTCCAAAAGCTTCTGCTGCCCTTCGACGACGTTGAAGGTGCGGCAGGGGCGTTCCAGGAACTAAAGCTAGCTGGCCGATCCATCGCCGATACATGCTCCACAGCGCTCCTTCTCGCACAAACCTTGGGCCATGCGCATCCTTACTCAAGAGCTGGGACATCAAGCACACGCCGGAACTTTCGATTACCACAGGACAGGCCGGCTACGGGCAGAACTGCGCCTATCCACAAGCCTCCCAAGGCCGGGCCACGTTGGTACTAATGAGGAGCTCAACTCGCGTCATACCTATGAGCACGTTGTAACCGAGCTGTGAACTCGGAGTCGGTGATCAAGGACTGCTGATGGATCCAATCCCGAGTGCTCGGGCAGATCCAACCAGCGACGGTGAGCGCGTCCTCATACCACTGCCGCAGCGGACGGTCATGGATGGGTTCATGATGGGCTATGCGGTTGCGCAGTCCGTGCAAGGTAGCCATTTTGGCGTGAACCGCTTTCCGGCGCCCTTGGCCCGGGAAGGCCACATGCAGGCAGCTACGCCACAGCGATCGCTCATACCGAATGGCGAGCAGGTACCGCCAGAACCCGAAACTCAGCTCCGCAACTACCCTTCCCACCGATTCGGACTTACCGGTGTGCACTGCCCGTATCCGAGCAGCAGCAATATCGGCGCTGGTCTTGTGGTTGAACACCTCGCCAGCGTCGAGATACCACCGCGCTTCGCCGAATTCCCGCAAAGACCACGCCGTCAGCTGTTCATGCATTACGTTGCGGACAAGCACCTCCACGTGGCCTAGCACCACCCACAGCTGCCCCGCGGCCCGGAAACTACGCTCGTAAAGCTCAATCGCCTGAGGCAAACTCTGATGTGCGCCAACGCGATACCGCGCTAAGCGCTCCGCCGAGATCCTCCGTTCGAGCAGCAGGTGTTCGCTGGTTGGCATAGAACTCAATTCCTTGGTACAGTGCACGAGAAGACCCCGGGCGCCTCTGCCGCAAGGCATGCCACCGGGGTTTTGCTATGTCTTGAACTTCTATGTGCGGGCATACCCGCCGCCTTTCGAACAAATGTACTAGTGCCGCTGCCGTACCGCAAGCCCCGTTCGACCGAAACTATTGCCACGAGTCGAAATCGCGGAGGAACATATAGACCATGCCCGGAATAAGTGAAGAACACATTGCCCAGGTAAAAGGGCTCGTCCGCGAGTTGCCGAGGCCCACTTTCTTTGGCCTGGTTCTAACGTCGCTAGGCGCTCACCGCCGCTCAGATCCAACGTTCAACCACCCAGTCCGAGAGCTAGAAACAGATCTCAGATACTGCGATGGCTCTCTGGACCAGGTCGTCGGGGACTTAGCCCGCTGGTTGGAACAAAACGGTGTGACGACTGAGCTGACCCGAAGCTGGCCAGAAGGCAACGGCTTTGCAGAGCTCGGAGCCGCAGAAACTGACCCACAAGCCGCGCACAACGGAGTCACTATCATCCACGATCGGCTTATCGGAGCTGAAGGAAATCAGGGATTGCTGGGCCGGTTACAGGAAGTCCTCACCAATTACGAAGGCCAAGATGTTGCAGATGTGCTCGCCGCACTCACGCATGTGCACAAAGCTGCCGAAGGTGCATATCGAGGGGAGAAAAACTTCCGGAACTACCCGGGGTGGAAGCGACGGCAGCCACCCCCGCCGCGGCGCCAGCTCCAACGCCCTCCGATCAGGCACCCACCGGAAGGGGAAGGATCGCTGACGCTCTGTCAGGCAAGCCGCGCTCCACTCATACAGGTCAGCAAAACGGGCCCGGCCAAGGCCCTAGGCACTAGCCGGGCGTCGACTCAGCGTGTCATCGAACCGGTCTACGCCTGCCAGATCGTGGGGGTACCCGACCTTGTGCACCTGCATGGCTCGTCATGCTGCCGGCCCCGGCCTCGCTTTGTGCCAACGTAGCTCGAGCTATCGGACCGTACAGCACAGGAAGCAGCACATCTGACCACTGGACTCCCAAAGCCGGGCTTTGGCTGATCCCCGCCACGCTCTCCCGGCTCATGCGACGTTTTACCGCCCAGTGCGTCGCTATCTCGACTACTGCCTCGCCACTCGGTGCTCCCACGTCAAGGCTTAGACCCCCCTCCTTTAGCGTGGCCAACAGCTGCCTATGAGCATTGTCCAGCGCACTGGAGGTTGGCTGAAAACAGGGTCTACCGCTGGGTCTACCCCCAGCCTCAAAACCGTAGCTGGGACACCACGCCTGCCAGCGGAGAGCGTCTGACGCGCTTGGGCACCACAGCAGCGCGTCGCCCTGCGATTCCGGGCTCGGGTCTAATACCAACATCTGGGCAGCGCTTCCAGCCAACTCAGCAATGTCCAACACGCTGGCCACGGACTGGAACTGCTCGATGCTGGTCAATGGTTCAGACAACTGTCGAATGACCGGTGGATCGCCGCCAAGCCAAAGGTAGTTTTCGCCCAGGTTAGCTACCGCGCGAGCGCTGCGTGGGTTGCCGACGTCACCCAGAAATAAAGTGGTGGTCGACAATTGCGGGTTATTCACCGTGACTCCGCGCTCCGATAGATGTGACCGCCAGACATGCACCAATCTTGCATCACCGGTGCCGTCGGCGCGCACTATAACGCCGCATGCACCGCTGGGCCCCAACGCGAGGACTATTTGCCGCGGCGATCACGTTTGCCTCTACTGCTACCTCTAGCGCCACGTCTACCACCGGGCGGAGTACCTGCTGCGGGTGAAGCAGGTAGAGCCACGGGCGGCAGCTCTTGCGGCGATTGGGCTAGGAGGGCGGCTGAAGGCGCTTCATCAAAGGTGAAAGTCGCAGGTGTGTCATAAGAGCCAGCGGGGTGGGGCTCGCTGCTGCGAGCCTGGACTGCAGCCCGGAGAGTGCCGGCCATCTGACTGTGCCGGATGGGATCGTTGAACTGTACAGATACTTGCATGGCCGACAATGCAAAAACGGCCCGGGAACCCGATTGCCATAATGTATGTACCGCATGTGGCGCTCCGTCTACCTCGCGGTAGCTGAACTTGTTGCCACTTCCGCCAGCCCATATCGTCACGCCGCGGGGGGAAGCGATCTTTGACTTCCGTCCACTCTGGACCGGATCGGCCCTTTTCAATGCCTTGATAACACGCCGCCTCACCTCATCGCCACCTGAGGGGTATTTAGTTTTCCGGACAGGTTATTTTATGTTTTTTCGGTATTCGTTTTCGATGTGTTGTGGTGTTTGGTAGCCGAGGCGTGAGTGGAGTCGTTGCCGATTGTAGAACACTTCGATGTATTCGGCGATTCCG
>JBBSOC010000090.1:0-6239 GCA_038260095.1 Mycobacteriales bacterium
AGCGCTCCAGCAGGCCCACCAGTACGGCAGGGTGCTCCGGCTAGCGGTCCCCCCGGCTACGCGTTACCTCCTGGCGGCTTTCCGGGCAGCTACGGCCCTCAGGGCTCCCCAATTCAGCCAGGAGCGCCTGGCATGTTCGCCCCACAGCAGAACCGGTATCCCGAGCCTGGAGTAACCGAACAGCAACCCAGCGGGAAAAACAAGAAAAAGAAGCGATCGCTGTGGGACGCTTTCATGGGTGACCTGGGCAAGAATAAGCGCAACGGAGGGCACAAACAACGTTCCCGTTCATCGGAAAACACCTCACCGCTGGCGGCGTACGGCAGCCTCGACCACCGACTCGGCATGTCCGAGGGTGTACTGCATCAGCAGCCATCGGGCTTTCGGGTAGAAGACGGCGTAGTAGTCCCCGACGATGCTCGGCTGAAGAAAGCCCGCCGTCGTGGTCCCGGCATGGGCGGTGGGCGTTGGCAGCGCTTTGCGTTCCTCACCGCGATGCTGCTGTCTATGGCGCTATTGATGGCGCTCGGTGTCGCTCGCTTAGCCGGCGGCAATCCCACGAACGACGCAAAGGTTTCGGCTGGAACGAACTTTCCGCGCGAAGGCGCCGCGGGATACGTCGAGCGATTCACTAAGGTTTTCTTTAGCTGGGACGAGGGAGGCCCACTGCCACGACAGAGCGCGCTTCGAACGTATTTTCCCGCGGCGAGTGAGGCCAGCTACGGCTGGAACAGCAAGGGCCATCAAGAGGTATCCGATATGCCCGTGACATTGGGGATCGACGTCGCCAGCGACCATCGAGCGGTGATTACCACTGGCGCGTCGGTGGTAATGAACCCGGGTAGTCCGAAGTCGGACGTGAAGTTTTTGTGCTCGGCTACCTCGGTGTATGCGGCAAATAAAGACTCATACGCCATCGACTCATACCCGGCGTTGGTGGCCTGCCCGACGCCGGCCGCGGTAAACGTGAAGCAGGACCAGCCCGAACTGGAAACCGGTGCGGCCGCCGCGGAAATCAAAAATATAGTCGAAAAATTCTTTAAAGCGTACGCGACAAACGACTCGGGCACATTCGACCTCGTACTCGACCAGGGAGCCAATGTTACCGCTGGTCTAAATGGAGATCGTCAAATTGCCGGAGACCTAACAGTGCGGGTGATCAAACCTGCTGCGGGCGCGGATACTTCGTTGCGTGAGGTTCATGTTCAGGTCAATTGGCAGCAGCCAGACGGTCAAAGCTCAAGCCTGTCTGAGTACGCCATCACCGCCAAGCTTGTGGGAGGCAGCTGGAAGATCGCTAAGTTGCGCCCCGCCCTGCCATCGGCGGATCTACAGCCTGAGACGAGTGCTGACCAACGAAAGCAGCTTCAGGACAATGCGCATAGCTCGACCGGTATTAATGGCCAATCAGCTACATCCAGCGGCCAATCTAGTGCCGGTCCCGGAGCGTGAGGGTGAGGTATATGAGTGCGTTGAGTTTTTTGCTGGTTGAAGTTGAGGCTGCGTTGTCAGTGTCAGTAGTGGCGCTGAAGTAAAGGAGATTGTCATGGTTCACGAATTCGCCGCACAGGTGGTAGCCGCACACGACGGTAATGTGTTGTACCTGGCCACAGATGGCGGTCACATTGCAAACGGTGTGAAGGATTTCATCGCACCGCTTGCGGCGATCATCATTGGGGTGATGGGGATCCGATATTTAATTGGTGACCAGCGCTCTATGGCCGGATTCATCGGATTCCTGCTATTGGGCATCATCGTGTATACGTTCATCAAGTACGGCGAGCAAATCCTCAACGCTTTCAGCCAGCTTTTACAAGGCTGGCTCGCGTAAGAGTCGGGTGAGAAGTGGTTGCCATCCAGGGCGCATAGGGAAGGAGGAGCGATGTTGGTCCGGACTTTTACTAGTACATGGAACCTGCGCACCAAAATCTATGCGTTTGAAGATGTCAAGGTGCCGATCAAGGGTGGCATCACCGTGCCGCAAATCCTTGCTGGCCTTGGCGTGGCCATGGTCTGGATCCCGCTCTGCCTGATCATTCAGATGCCGTTGTGGATTCCCAACCCGGGCGTTCTGGTCGGAATTATGGGGGTCCCGCCGGTGCTTGCCCTACTGAAAGCCGATACGCCGGTAGCGCACGAGAAGACCACAGAGGAGTGGCTCACTTCCTGGCTTACCCGTCAGGGCGAACCTCGTCGGGTAGGGGCGCTAGGAGTGGTGCCCAAGGGCCACAAAGTTATCTTGACCGCCACGCATTGGGTGCCCCGTTGGGGCCGTGATGAATGGCTGCGATCCACAGAGCGCTCCCAGGAACGAGGTAGCGGCTAATGGGTGGTTTCATTACTATTGTCATCGTTTTCCTGCTTGTCGGTGTAGGCGGATACGTATACACTGAGTGGCAGAAGCGAGGCAGCCTACAGCGGGACAAGCCGGCGCTTCCGCACCGGCTTTCGCTGCGCTACCTCGACAACACCGTGCTGCTCTCTGAACACGAGGCGTGGACGTATCTTCGGCTACCTACAGTCTCGGTGGAATTCAAAACCGCCGAGGACTGGGACCGGCTCATCTCCGCGTTCGGCCATGCATTGGCTGGCCTGACGGATTGCCGCATCCATCTCAAGACCGCGTTTCGCGGGTATAACATTGCTAAATGGGCCGAGCAGCTAGACAAGCGCACCTATCACCCAGCACCTGGCTGGTCTGAACTGCTCATTAAGCAGCAAGAGCACCTTTGGTATGAGCAGTTCATGCAGAAGGAAGTGTATCTAGGGGTTCGGCTGGGTTACCGGAACAATGAGGCTTCTAATCAGTTCAAGAACGCACTACGGAGCATCAAGAACTTTCTCAATGTGACCGCAGACGCCCTGCTGGGGCAAGACGACGCAGTCGAGGCTAAAGAGATCGCGCGTTGGCATGCCGCGGCCGGTCCCATTCAGCGGCTGCTGCGTGGCAGTGTCTACCAGGCAGTGCCTGCTACCTCCGATGAGGTGGCGTGGCTTTTCCGGCATCACATGCACCCCGAGATGCCGGCTCCGCCACCACCGGCGCGTGAGGGCCAGCCGTGGGGGCGCGGTGAGGTTCAATCGCTGATCGAAGGCTTGGTGGATCAGAGCGAAAGCCCGTACTACCTCAAGGTTACCCAGCCCAACTGGGATTTTCTGAACCAGCAGCGTGCCCATGAGCGCAACCCTTCAGTAGCACCCAAGCCCGACACCTCGTTCACGTCATATACGGCCACCCTGTGCATCAGTCGTATTCCTACCGAAATGGACACCTGGGACGGTAATCCGTGGATTCACCACGCCGAAGATCCTTCGTTGGGCTTTGCGGTGGAGTTCTCCGGTTACTTTGACATCACCACCCCGGCTAAGGCTAAAAAGGATGTCGAAAAGCAGGTACAGAAAGTCTCCGCCCAGCAGCGCCATATTGAGCAGGCAGGTGCTGAAGTCCCCACCCGCGTTGCCGATGCGTTCATTGCCGGTAAGCATCTGGACTCTGAGGTAGAGCGGGAACGTAAATTCTTGGTGTACGGCGCTGGCAGGCTACTGGTGTGCGCCGAAGACGCTGAAGAGCTCACCCGGCGCTGTGAGACGCTGATCGAGCATTATCGTGACATTGGTATTGACGTGGCTTGGACGCCCAACGATCAGTTGAGGCTGTTCATCGAGCAGTTCCCAGGGGACCGGCCACGGCTCAAGGTGCGGGCCTATCGGCAGGTGCAAGAGCTGGAGACTGTGACGGCGGGCTTGTTTACCGCGTCGAACTCCCTTGGTGACGGGGAGGGTCCATATTTGGGGCGTACTACTGGACGTAGCCAAGAAATCGTGCACTTCGATCCGCTATACGCCCCACGCAACAACAAGCCGCCTGGCGTGGCCATCGTGGGCGCCCCCGGTGGTGGGAAGACTTTCACGACGTTGGCCACTGCCTACCAGACGGCAATGCGGGGCATAACCACTGTGCTGCTGGACCCCAAAGGTGACGCCAAAGGACTGGCGACCATTCAGGGTCTAGGAGATGTCCGAATCCTGGAGCTCGGTGCCCGCATGGCCGGGTTGCTGGATCCGTTCTCCTTGGTTGCCAGTCGTGAAGAGGGCACGCTGCTGGCCATGGAAACCATGCGTTTGCTGCTCGGTGGCGAGATGACTTCGGATCGAGAAAACGCCATCGTTTCGGCTATTCGCTATATCGCGGTGCAGCCCGAGCCTAACCTGCGTAAAGTGGTGGAGCTGTTGCTCGCGGGTGGAGTGGAGGGAATCAACCCCACCGGCACGCCCTATAACGACCAGCAGACAGCTGTCGCCAAATCAGCCGGAAACCTGCTCGAGGTGATCTCGGAGCTTCCGCTGGGCAACCTGTGCTTTTCCAACGCTCAGTCACAGGTAAAGATCGCGCAAGGCCGGCTCACGATCATCACGTTGGCGGGGTTGACGTTGCCGTCGGCAGCAACACCACAGGATCGTTACACTTATGCGCAGCGGTTGTCGGTGACCCTGCTGTACCTGGTTACGCATTATTCGCGATCGCTGGTTATCGACCCGCTCTACACTGGGCCGAAAGCGCTGGTTATTGATGAGGCGTGGGCCATCACGCAGACCTCGCAGGGCGCGCAGCTTGTGGCCGAAGTTGCCCGGCTTGGCCGATCGCGTAATACAGCTCTCATTCTGGTGTCTCAAAACGCTGGTGACTTGCTGGCCGAGGATGTGAAGAACTGTCTAACTACGATGTTTGTGTTCCGCTCTGAAGATCCAGCAGAGATTGCCGCGGACCTGGAGCTGCTGCGCGTTTCCGACAACCCCGAGCACCGCAACATTATCGCCAGTTTGCCCACAGGCAAACATTCTGAGTGCATCATGCGTGATATTCGAGGCCATGTGGGCACAATGCGGGTGGACATGTCCTACCTGCCCGATGTTGTAGTCGCGTTTGACAGCACACCCGATGACGGTAGTGGCCGTATTCAGTCCGCCGCGCGCCGGATCATCACCGATGAGAGCGGCAAGATTCTAGGTGTGGTAAACACCGATGCCGAGGGCGAGCAGTTGCGGGCTTCGATTGCCGCCCAACAGCAGGCCGCTTTCGGCGGCCAGGTTCCGGTTGCGGTGCCGTTGCCGCACAGCGCCGCGCCTAGAAACACGGCTATACCAGCAAATTCTGTGCCCCCAACTTCTGTGCCACCACTGGTCGTGCCACCGATTTCGGCGCCGGCAGTGCGCTCGGCGCGGGTGGGTACCATGCCTAGTTCAGCTGCCCCAACAGGGCGAATGGGGGCAGCTGCTCCGCCAGCTTCGGTTTCACCAACTTCGGCACCTCAAGTTCCTGCGCATGACCCGATCAGCACTCAGGGAACGGTGTATACCAGTTCGGGACATGACGCTGATCGCGATACTGGTGTCGATGTTGACAATGCTCATGACGCTGCCGAAAACTCTGAGCCCTCCCCAGCGCAACCACGGCGCAGGAGCTCCGCGGCACCGTCATGGTCGACTAGAGAGTAGCCGACCATGACGGCCGCCGTGCACCATAGACGGTTGGCGAGAAGCGAGCTTTGCGTTGTCTCCGCCAGCGGCACCTCAGCCGCGTTTGTTGCGGAACTTTCCCGCCAGGCCGAGCTTTCCGCGCACCGGGTTCGGTTGGTCGCCGCTACATCAGGACCAAGTTGGCGGCGAGTGCTGATTAAGGCGGTGCGACATGTACCGCAACGATCCAAATCTAGATCAGCTTACCGCGGTCTACGGCTGCCGGGGATTGTCGCGTTGTTGCTCGGGGTGCTGCTTTCGGCGTATTTACTAAATGCGGGCAGCGTTTCCGAACACTCGAATAAACTTGTCGGAGGCTCATCAATAGCCGCGGCGGGTTGTCCATTCATTCCACTGCCGGATACCGTTCCGAATCCCTTTGGAGACAACATAGATCTCAAGCCATTTAAGCAGAGTTTGAATAACTTCTGCGATGCGCTCGGAGGCTTTGCCAAAAACCTAAAAGATCACATACCTCAAGGCATTAAAGATGGCTTGAAGTCGGCGTTTAATCAAAATCGGTTCTGCTTTTCTTCCCGGGTGGCTCTAAGTCCAGAAGATCCGCATCAGGGGCTCAATAACTTGATGACCCGCGGAGTCGGATTCTTATTTGGCGCGGACAAGGCTAACAGTACTTCTCCAACCACATGGAACCAGTACGGTACCGCGGGAGCTACGTGGAATACATATTTTCTGGACTGCTGGAATAGTGGCGGAAATGA
>JBBSOC010000091.1:0-6093 GCA_038260095.1 Mycobacteriales bacterium
CCGCACCGAGCGCCGTGCAGTACTCCAGCGCGCGGCGCATCAGCACCGGGTCCGATACGCAGACGCCGTCGTCGGAGAAGATCCGCACCTTAGCGGCGCTGTGCGCCATCCCGCCGAGCTCGGCGAGCCGCTCTCCCGCCAGTCCCACAGTCACCGCGCCGACGGGGTGCACGTCGGTCAGGCCGATGTCTTGTCCGCGCCGCCAGATGTGCTCCACGAGCACGGCGCTGTCGGAGACCGGGTCGGTGTTGGCCATCGCAAAGATTGCGGTGTAACCGCCCAGGGCCGCGGCGGCGGAACCCGTCTCGATTGTCTCGGCGTCTTCCCGGCCGGGCTCACGCAGATGAGTATGCAGGTCCACCAGTCCGGGCAGAGCAATGAGCCCGCCACAGTCGCGCGTCTGCGCACAGGTGGTCGCAAGCTTCGACCCGATCTCCGCGATCACCCCGTCGCGGATCAGGACATCGACCGGCTGACCTTCGCCGTACGGCCGCACCCCGCGTAACAGCATCTGTTGCTCCACTCACTCCTCCCCTTCGCTAGCAAGTAGGTGGCAGAGCACGGCCATTCGGACATGAACTCCGTTCCGGACCTGTTCGTTGACCATCGTGCGTGGTGAATCAGCCACGGTCGAGGCGATCTCCATTCCGCGCAACATCGGACCTGGGTGCAGTACGACGGCGTGGGACGGCAACAGGGCCAACCGTGCTTCCGAGAGACCGTACATGATCGCGTACTCCCGTGCGGACGGGAAGAATCCGCCGTGCATCCGCTCAGCTTGGACCCGCAGCGTCATCACTGCGTCGGCTTCCGGGAGGGCAACATCCAGATCGTGGCCCACCGATACTGGCCAGTTACGCACCCCGGTGGGGAGCAGCGTGGGCGGAGCAACCAGATGCACGCGGGCGCCGAGAGTCGTGAGGAGCGTGACGTTAGAGCGCGCCACCCGACTGTGCAGCACGTCGCCGACGATACTGATCCGCTTGCCATCGAGGCTGCCCAGTTGCTCACGGAGGGTGGCGGCGTCGAGCAAAGCCTGGGTGGGATGCTCATGCGTTCCGTCACCCGCGTTCACCACGCGAGTGCCACCTGTTTGCATGTCACGCTGGGTCTCATTCAAACGCTGGGTCTCTTCGAAACCTTGTGACTCATCGAGCCAGTGCGCCACCCGTTGGGCGGAACCGGACGCCGGGTGCCGCAGCACCACACAGTCCGTTCCCATTGCGCCAAGGGTCAGCGCGGTATCACGCAGCGACTCACCTTTGGCCGCCGACGAGTCCGACACCGTTACGTTGACCACATCGGCGCTCATCCACTTGCCGGCAATCTCGAACGAGGCCCGCGTCCGGGTGGAGTTCTCGTAGAACAACGTCACGATGGTGCGCCCGCGTAGCGTCGGCAGCTTGCGCACCTCGCGTCCGAGAAGGCTTTCCTTGAAGCGAGCCGCCGTCTCCAGCAGACGCTCCGCGGTCGCCCGGTCCAGATCAGTGGCGTTGAGCAGATGACGCACGATCACCGCCCGCCGTTCGTCGCGGCCGCCACGCGAGCAGACTGCTGCTGGCCGGTGACGATCACGGCGTCGGTGGCATCAACCTCACTAAGCTGCACACGGACTGTCTCATCGCGCGAGGTGGGAAGGTTCTTACCTACGTAGTCGGCACGGATCGGTAGCTCCCGGTGCCCACGGTCCACCAGCACCGCCAGCTGCACCACGGCGGGTCTCCCCAGTTCGCGGAGCGCGTCCAGCGCGGCCCGTACAGTCCGACCCGAGTACAGCACATCATCGACAAGCACGATGTGAGCGTCGTCGACACTGTCGATTGGTAGCTCGGTCCTTGTTCTGCGAACACTCCGCAGCGCGAGATCGTCACGGTAGGCGGTGATGTCGAGGCAACCGTGCGCAATCGGCAATCCGCTGAGCGTATGCATGCGAATAGCAAGCCGCTGCGCCAGCAGCACGCCACGCGTGGGGATCCCCAACAGTACAGGGGCACGGTCACCCGTAGTGTGTTCCAGGATTTGATGGGCGATTCGGGTGATTGTGCGGCCTACTGCCAGGGCATCAATCACAACTGCGCTGCTGGAATTCACTGCGTCGTTTGAATGAGCTGAGTCGGTAAGCCTAGAGGCGGCCACAGCGATTACACACTCCTTCCTCGCCTCACGGGACGAGCTTTAAAGGATTAAGCGTGGTGACGGTACCACGGCAGTATTGGGCTGTTCCGTTGCCTTCACCAACTGGTGGGCGGCTCCCGGCAGCCCGCGCGCTCCAAAGAGGCCTAGACAGTGCTAAGGGTCAGTCTTTAGCTGACATCACCGGGTGTGGCATGTACAGTTTTGGTATGACTACCATCTGCCCTCTAGAGCTTGACGCTGGCGGTGACCTAAGTAGCGGGGTGGCCAGCGCCGAGCACGGTGAAGTGGTGTACCTCACCCGTGGGCATCGTCGTGTTGCAGCCCTTGTGCCCGCCGAGCTGGTGCCTGTTGTGACCGCGGCTATTGAGGCATGGGAAGACGCCGAGGATATCGCGGCCGCGCGTGAGGCCCGTAACGATCCTTCGATCCCGTGGGAACAAGCCAAGGAGCAGCTGGCGCTTTCATGACCTACCGCGTCGAGATTCGCTCTCGGGTGCTCAAGCAGATTCAGAAACTACCGCCCCCGCTGCAACAACGCTTATCAGCCGCGATTGACGCTCTGGCTACAGAGCCCAAACCGCCGGGGGCGACCAAGCTGGCCGGTGAGCGCCGCATGTGGCGCATCAAAGTCGCCAAAGATTATAGAGTGGTCTACGACATCTACCATGATCGTCTAGTCATCGATGTCGTCCAAGTCGGCCACCGCCGCGAGGTGTACAAATCGCTCTAGTCAAAATCGGTAGATGTTCTAACCACCCGGTAAACGTTCCAGAGGGCATCGGGTAAGGCAGCGCCGGAGTCTCTAAGAGGCCTATTGGTAACCTTAGTAGTTTTAGCGGGAGCTCGCTTTACCAGTAGGCCTCTCAGTCCAACGTATTGATAAGCTCCGTAGGACGCTACCGCCAGGCTTACCTGATTAATCTGTTTTGCCTTTTTAAATTGGGAGTTCTTTCATGCGTTTGAACCGGTTGATGCTGCTTGTGTCAGTGGCTTCTTTGGTATTGGCCCCGGTGGCTGCGGATGCGGCCACCTCACTCTCACCAACAAAGGCAGCTGCTGCTGCCACATCGACTCGGTACGTTGACGTTGCAGTGGCCACAATCTGGGTGAAGGCAGAGTCGGCGCGGCCGAGAGTTGATGACCTGGCGATCAGCAAGCCGGCGCAACCACGCAAGTGGGTGGACTCTATGACAAATCAGCAAAAGAACGATTTGGTGCCGCTCATGGAGACGCAGGGGCTGTACGGCGCACGGGTGACCGTGGATGAAACTAAGACTGTCGGCGGAGTCACCTGGGACCATGTGTGGGTAGATCAACAACCCACTCCCCGAGACAAAGCCCACTATGGTGGCTACCCGGGTTGGGTACCGGACCGCCAGCTGACCAATAAGCGCCCCTCTACTCTTGGAAAGCCGGTTCGAATCACCACCAAGACCGCATGGGCTTACCGCACGCCAATAGCCGCAGCGTCCCGTGACGCCGATGGTCGGCTCACGGAGTTCTCCTACAACACCTCCTTCAGGATCTTGAGCAGGGGAACCGGTTGGGCCTTTGCTAAGGACAATCACGGCAAGACGTTGTTCTTCAACCCCGCTGACTTAAAACGAGCGCCCACTGGCACACCGCGTGGGGAAGATATTGTGAAAGAGGCCAGAAAGTTCTTGGGACTGCCTTACCTGTGGTCAGGGACGTCCGGATTCGGCTTCGACTGCTCCGGCTTCAGCAACCAGATATACAACTCGTTCGGGCTCACCATCCCGCGAGATGCTGAACCACAGTTTGACGCCGGAGGAGGCAAGATCCCGACAGGCTCAATCACCGGTACCCGGATTAAAAAGATGGCAGACTTGCGGCCCGGCGACATTGTCGGTTTCCGTAACAGCGAAGGAGACCTTCACCACGTCGGAATATACAGCGGCGTGAAAAACGGCCACCCCATGATGATCGACTCACCTGATACCGGTTCTGTCGTCCGGGAGGAGCCTCTCGACACCAAACACAGGCTCGACGAATTCGCCGGCGCTACCCGCTTTATCCACGGGTAAGCGGCCCGCCGGCGTTTTCAGGGAAACGTCGGCGCATAGGGTCTACGGAGGGCGTTTTCCCTGAAAACGCCCTCCGTAGACCCAGCCACGGGAGACGCATGCTGTTTCGGATGTGGGAAAAGCCTGTTGATTGTGGGCACGCGGGAGTCACCCTGATAGACGGCCATTGGGTCGTGAGCGGGCAAGACCTGATCCGTGCCGTGCTGACCGATCCGGAGACGTTTCGCCCAGACAACGCACTCGATGCGGTCACTCCGATGTCGGCGACCGCGCTGCGGCTGCTGGCCGACCACGGATTTCGACTCCCCGCCACGCTTGCCAATAACGGCACCGCATCGCACCCGGCGCTACGCGCGCTGGTCACCGAAGATCTGCAACCGGCACGGGTGGAACAGCACCGGGGGTGGCTCACTGGAGTACTGCGCCGTCGCCTCGCCCGTCTGACACACAGCCTGCGCGTGGGGCACCAAATCGACCTGCATGCGACTATCTCTCATGACCTGCCGCTGATGACGCTGGCTCGAGTGATGGCACTACCGATCGGCATAGCGCACGCCGTCAAAGAGTTCTCCGCGAAGGCGCTAGAACTGTTTTGGGCACCACTGGATCCCGCTCGACAAAATCAGCTGGCCGGGCTAGTCGGTACCTGCCATGCTCAACTGCGCCGCTTCGTCCGCACTGCGCCCCCAGACACGCTCCCGTTACGCGAAAGCGCCTTTGCTCAGGGCTTTTCGGAAGATGAGGTGACCGCAGCGCTGTTCTTTCTGCTCATTGCCGGGCAAGAGACCACCTCACAGTTCCTCACACTCCTCATGCACCGGCTGATGTCGGAAACCGCGGTTGTGGACGGACTGGTCGACGGCACGATCAGTGCCTCCGAAGTGGTCGAAGAAGGGTTACGGTTGGAGTCACCAGTGGTCACCTGGCGCCGGGTCACTACCCGAGAGGTCCAGTTAGGGGACGCTCGGTTACCACGCGGAGCCGCGGTATTGCTCTGGTTGGCCAATGGGGGTCGCGACGATGCCGTGGTGGCCCAGCCCGAGAAATTTATGCCTGGTCAACCCGGCTCGCGGCGGCATCTCGCCTTCGGCGTCGGCGCTCATCGCAGCGCGGGTGCACAGTTAGCCCGAATGGAAGCGCGCGTCGTCGCGACCGAGGTAGCTCCGCTGCTCCGGCGCTGCCATGTCACTCAACCGCCGTGGTGCCCGGATAACCTGTCGTTTCGCGCGCCAGACGCGCTCATGGTGCAGCTATCCCAGCGAGCTGACTAAGTGCGTCCGCTCGCTGAAGCTTTCAAGATTGAACGTGCCGTGCAGCACTGGCGCGAGCCAGCTGGGCGCTGCCAAGCGGAACTGATGTGGGGTGAGATCGCCAGCTCCTTCGGGAACAGCGCCCGCAATGAGAGCTCGAGCCCCACCGGCAGGATCGGTTAAGTCAATAACATTGCTGCGATGCACTAACTCCAGAGCGCTTGGCCAGGAGCCGAGTACAACGACCGCAGGACGACAGGCAAGCGCCTCCAGAGTGAGGGCCGTGTGGCTGAGAGTGCCAAGTCCAGCCCGAGCTACTACTACTGATGACATCCCACAACGCACCGCAAGATCTCGTACTGTCCACCCCTGCGTGCCCATAGGCACGAGCAAGCCACCCGCTCCCTCAACCAGCACCAGATCGTGCTTTTGTGCAAGTTCATGCACCGCGGCCACCACCGGTTCCAAACCCAGCGGCTGCTCACCGGCTATTCGAGCTGCCGCGAGCGGAGCCAGCGGCTCTAAGTATCGGGCGAGCGTGACGGTAGTAACCGGCGCCGCAAGGCGGGCAACGGTGGCCGCATCGTCGTCGTCGCCGGACTGCGCTGGCTTGAGTACGGCCACCTTAAGCCCAGCCCGTCCGGCGGCCGCCGCTAACGCGG
>JBBSOC010000092.1:0-6037 GCA_038260095.1 Mycobacteriales bacterium
CATCACCGGAGTCTGCACCCGAATCGCTCAACGCATCCTTGCCCTCACCGCCGCGATCTGGCACAACGACACCCTCGGCCTCGCCACACGACGCTCACTCACCGCCTACGACCACTAACCCCTTGGAATCAACCATCTAGTGGCTGGTGGCAACCTGTGCGCGATGAGTTGGCCGGACGAGTTCGTTAGATTACTCGTTGCCGGTGGTCACCGCGTTATCCGCTACGACCATCGTGACACTGGACGCTCCACATCTCGTGACTTCACGACCCATCCCTACAACTACGACGACCTCACTAGGGACGCGGTCCATGTGCTGGATGGCTGGCATTTGGCCGCCGCGCACATTGTCGCTTTCTCGATGGGCGCCGCCCTCGGGCAGCTGATCGCCATGGACCACCCGAAGCGAGTACTCAGCCTCACTTTGTTGGGCGCGTCTGCGCTTGGCGTAGATTTCTTCGGCAACATCCAGCGAGCGATCGCAGGACAACCCAGCCTAGATGGGCTTCCTACTCCTCGGGCCGAAATCTTTGAGGCATGGGCACATCTGTCCACCCCTGCCGGAGATGAGGAGACCGAGCTCGATCAACGGGTCGAGATGCAGCGAATCGCATCGGGCGACGGTGTCCCCTTCGACCCGGCTGAATTCCGACGCTGGGAAAAACAGGCGATCGACCACGCTGGAACGTGGCACCGATCCGCCGCACAAACAAAGATAAAGCAAGACCTGACGCATCGCGGAAACGACCTTAGCGGCATCACCGAGCCCGTCTTGGCGATTCAAGGGCCGTTGGATCCGGTCAACCCAGCACCACACGCTCGACACATCGCCGAGTCGATCCCCGGCGGACGGGTAGTGGAGATTCCAGGCATGGGGCACGCCTTCCCCAGCGCGGTCCACAGGCCACTCGCTGAGGCGATCCTCGCCCATACGACAGCCGGACGCAGCTCCCAACGATTGTGATTTCGGGGCCCTTCGTCAGTGCCTGAGAGCTCGGGTTGTGCCACAGTGAGCCTTTCACGCAAACTTCCTCTATGCCGTGATGCGGGGATTGGGCAAATTGCAATGGCTGAACCAGCTGGGGTTTGAGCTAGCCCTGCCTGGCGACGGCTAGCTGATTGCGGCCGGACCCTGGCAGACTGTAGCTGTGTGTAGTCGTTTTGTGTCCGGACGTTTGGCGGCGGAGCTCGCTGCCGCGGTGGGCGCGACCGTCCCCGAAGGCGCCGCGCTGCCAGAGCCTTCTTGGAATGTCGCTCCCACCGATACGGTGCCCGTAGTGGTCGATCGCCTCGTCGAGGGTGAGCTGTGCCGAGAGCTGCATCCGGCCAGGTGGGGCTTGATCACGCCATGGGCCGCTGACGCCCAATCCGGCGCACCGCTGGTCAATGCCCGGATCGAGACGGTCGCCAGTAAACCTTCCTTCGCCGACGCGGTGCGTAGGCGCCGCTGCGTCGTGCTCGCCGACGGATACTACGAATGGCGTCGTGAGGCGGAACGCAAGCGGCCCTACTACATCCACCCAAACGACGGAGGCTTGATGCTCTTCGCCGGACTGTACGGGTGGTGGAAAGATCCGCGCCTCGACAAAGATTCGCCACAGCGTTGGTTGCTTACCGCATGCATTCTTACCTGCAGTCCGATTGCTGCGTTGGCCGATCTGCACGATCGGGCGCCGGTGAGCCTGGACCGTGGTGCGCTCGACGAATGGCTACAGCCGCACCCGGAAGAGGATGTTCCTGGGCTGCTTGCGCATGTTCAGGCGGCCGCTGGGCGAGTTGCCGCGGCGTGGAACATGAACCCGGCCTCCACCGCTGTGGGTGCGGTCGGCAACAACGGTCCGAAACTGATTACCCCTTTGACCGCGGAGCTCAGCACGTAACAAGCCATGCACTCGACCGGTAGCTACACGATGAGAAAGGAGACTGCGCCGTCGGGCGCGGAAATTCCCGGCTAGCTGCCGGCGTAGCTTATGATGCGGTGCACGGTTGCAAGCTACTGCCCCATCGTCGATGAAACGAATGTCAGCAGCGGCGCGTTTTTGCCAAGTTAGGAGAACTTGTGGCAAAAATTTTTATCGCGCACCACCTCGTTAGTGGCTCTCCAACGCTCTCTGTAGGGTCTCGACTACTGAGATCGAGAGCTTTTCGGGCGCGCTGAGCGCTGCTCGCAGTGGTTCGGGATCGATTACAGTTCCCATCTTGGCCGCGAAGAGGTCGCGCACGCGCAGTCCATGCGACGGTCGGTGCACGATAGTCACCGCATCGCCCGCCTGGATACTTCCAGGCGTCTCCACAGCTAGGTAGGCGCCACAGTCGCCGCGTTCGGCGAACCGGCGCACCCATCGCGGTTCGGCCATGCGGCGGCCGAAGGTAGCGCACGGCGTCCGTGCCTTCGCCACCCGTACCCGCACTGTGTCTCCGATCCGCCACAGCTCGCCGACGATCGCGTCGCTGGTCGCAACGCCGGTGGTGGCCAGATTCTCGCCGAAGAACCCTGGCGGGATGTCGCGTCCGAGCTCGGCTGCCCAGCGGGCGGCTTCCTCACGGGCGTAGGCGTAGAGCGCTTTTTCCGGTCCACCGTGATGTTCGGTAGAGCATTGAGTGTCTCCGAACAGTCCCAGCGGCTCCACCTGCACCGGGCCGTCAACGGGGCGTTTGTCGATAGCGGTGCGCCCGACCCGACCGGCGTCCGGTTTAACGGCGTGAACAACGCAGACGGCAGCTAGGGTTCCCATCGGTAGCTGTGTAGCCATGTCATCAGTATGAACTACTGAGTGTGCCCGCGAGATTACTACGGCCTCAAATACATCATCATTACTATGCCATACACGTATGGTATATTTACTTCATGGTGAAAACTACGTTGTATCTTCCCGAAGAGCTCAAGAGCCGCCTGAAACATCGGGCGCTGCGTGTCCGGCGTTCTGAAGCCGACATCATCCGCGAGGCGCTAACTAAAGACCTCGCCGAGGAGATGCCACGTCCGCGCCCTTCTTGGGGTATTGGTCACAGTGGAGATCCCACTATCGGTGACCGTATCGACGAAATCCTCGCCGCCGAGTTTGGCGCGGAAGCAATTGATAGATGATTATCTGCGATACCAGCGGGCTTTTCGACGCATATGACAAAGACCAGCCTCGTCATGCCCATGTGATGTCGGTGCTGAATGCGGAGCATGGGCCGTTCATTCTCTCACCTTTTGTTCTCGCTGAGCTGGATTACTTCGTGTTGACCCGGCTCGGCCTTCACATCGAGGACAAAGTACTTAATGACGTCGCCCAGGGCGCCTATGAGCTGTGCTCCATGGACAGCTCCGACGTTGCTGAGGCTAGGCAGCTCACGCGGCGCTATGCAGACCTGAAAATTGGTCTGGCGGATGCGTCGATCGTGGTCCTTGCCGCCCGTTACGAAACTACTCGGATTCTCACCTTCGACGAGCGGCACTTTCGGGCGATAACGCCGCTGTGGGGCACGCAGTTCACTCTGCTCCCAGCTGACGCCGCCTAAGCGCCTTCTAGCTCTGCGCCGCGGGCTAGGAATCTACTGCCTCTTGATCAACCGTAAAGTCGCGCGAGATCGGCCAGTAAGACCGCTGGCCTTTTTCGGGCGGCTTCGGCGACCAGCTCATCAGTGAAGCTAGCTGCGCTAAATAGGCTCAAGGTGGCGCGTGCGGCATCGTAGCCTGCCGCGGTAAGTAGCTCTCGGAGGTGCTCTAGCCGGTGTAGTTCGGCCACTCCGGTGCGTTTGGAGCGGTGCTTGGCCTCACCGATCAGCGCGATAGTGGCCCCAGCCGTTTGCGGTTGTTCGCCTCGGGCCAGTGCGATGACGTCGATTTCGTGACTAATTCTGTGCTGGCGGCACGCAATATTGGTCTGGCCAGTTACGCCTATGTCGAGATCGGCCTCATTCCCGGCATAGCGCGTGACCCATTCTCTTGCAATCGCCTCGAAATGTGGACCGAAGATTTTGGAGTCGATGGTGTGGGCGAGCTCGTTCCAAATCTGCTGAGCGCGTCCTGCTTCAAAGTCGCTGAGATAGGGTTCGATGACCACATGGTGTAGACGCACTATTGGATCGGCAATGCTGATCACTGGCCTGCGACGCAGCAGGAGGTCGTGGCTTCGTTCGAGGAACCCGGTGGATTCCAGCATTCCCAGCTGATACGCCAGCGAGGTTGCTGGCCTGCCCAGCAGACCGCCGATCTTGGTTGCCGAGCTTTCTCCAGCCGCCACGGTAGCCAGCACCGAGCCGTAGCTGGCGGCATCCCGAACTCGTGGGTCTTCGTGCACCACTCTGTGTGCTTCGTTGAACAGCGGCACACTGGGCCGTAGCACATTTCGGACGAGCCAGTGGCCGAGCTGGTCGGCGCGCCTAGGAATCGTGGGATGCGGGACCAGCTCGCGGTAGCCAGGTGTTCCACCGATGAGTGCATTGTGCTGAAACGCGACCTTAGTGTGCTCGATGTCCCAGTAGGCTCGGGCCTCACGGTAGCCAAACGGCTTTACCCGCAGTTCCAAAGCACCCCGGCCGCGTAACGCTTGGGTACCCGACAACAAGCTGGACATGACAGAGATCGCCGAACCACACAAGATCAGCCGTAGTGGTGCTCGTCCTGACACGGCGCCGGGTCCGATCCGGTCATACAGCGACTGCACGATGGAGGGCAGCCCCGGCGTCTCATGCACCAGGTAAGGAAACTCGTCAAGCACCAGCAAAGGGGGAGTGGAACTACCCCCGGTAGCTTCGGCTCGGGCGACCATCAAACCCGCGGCGGCATTCAGAGCAGCTTCCCAGCCATCAAAGCTTAACGATCCCTCGGGCAGCTTTTGAAAGGCACAGAGGGCATCGGCAAACCGTCGCAGTGAGATCGTCTCAGTTTGTTCGGTAGCCAGGTGATAGAGCCCGTGGCTGGCTTCCGCTAGCCGCCGCAACAGGTAGGACTTGCCGTGGCGACGCCGGCCGTAAACCACCGCGATGCGCAGTCCGGCCAGCTGAGAGCTGGCGAATCCTTCGAGGTCAGACCATTCCTCCTCACGGTCGAACACGTCGGCTGGTTTCGCGAGCACTGACACCTCCAGCTATGACGAACGTATTTATACTAACTGTACTCGTGCTAATTGTTCGGCGAGCTGAGCGATCGAGTGTGTCTGCTGTTGCATGGGCCGTTCATTCTCTCACCATTTGTCCTCGCTGAGCTGGACTACTCCATGTTGACTCGACTCGGCCTTCACATCGAGGATAAAGTACTTAACGAGGTGGTCCGCGATAAAAATTTTTGCACAAGTTCTCTTAACTTGGTAAAACACGTTGTCGCTGACCTGGTCGTTTCATCGATGATGAGAGCAGTAGCGTGCAATCGTGCACCATGTTTTTAACGCGGATGCGTCAATTGTGATACTTGCCGCTCGTTACGAAACGACCCGCATTGCTTCCGGCCGACGCCGCATGACGTAGCAGTTAGGTAGCCGGCGTGAAGTTGAGGCTCGGCCTAATGGGTTAAACCTGGAGAAGTGGCATGCTAAGCCACAATCAGCAAGTTAAGCTACTGGCGAAAATGGTGCGAGGTAAGTGGTAACAATGCGCCGCTAGATCTACGCACTGTCACATGCTACTAGCTGAATCGGGTGATGGAGAAGTGGTGAAAACTTATGGAGGCTATACTTCCGAGAGTCTGCGAGAATTGCTTCTTAAGGTATTATTGAGACCGAAAGGCCCAGCGGGAGAGAAAGGCTTACCGGCACCCGAAGACACCGACTACGCTGCCAGGGTCCAGGAAATCGCAACGAAACTCGGCGTCGGAACGGACAATATCAAAGCAGTGTTGGAAGAAATACATTCTGCACCGGATATGGCATCGGCAGCGGCAACTCATCTGATCCCAAGAAAAACCGAGCCTCTAGTGGTTCCGCGCGGAAGTGTCTTGAATGTGGGTCAGGCGGTGTGCTTGGCGTCGTAGACCCACTTGAACGGCGTGGCGGTGGCGCTGTGGTGGTTGATGAAGTTCATCATCTTTGCTACCAGGTCCTCGCGTGAGTCG
>JBBSOC010000093.1:0-5736 GCA_038260095.1 Mycobacteriales bacterium
GACTCACGCGAGGACCTGGTAGCAAAGATGATGAACTTCATCAACCACCACAGCGCCACCGCCACGCCGTTCAAGTGGGTCTACGACGCCAAGCACACCGCCTGACCCACATTCAAGACACTTCCGCGCGGAACCACTAGCGGGCGAAACCCTAGGAACCTGGCAACCTGAACTCCGCCAGTGGCAGCCACGCGTGCAATGGGATCCCGGCACCTCTCGCGGTTGTTAGGCAACGTCTAAAGGGTTTCAAACACACTGTGCGGCGTTGCGCTGAAACCCCAACAGTGCGGTAAGACGCGGGGTTAGCGGGCTGCGGCGCGTCGGGCAGCCATCGATGGACGTCACCTCGATGATGCCGCGCACGCTCGAACACAACCACACGCCGTCGGCGGCCAGCAGTTCCGGCAGCCTAATCAGCTGTCGAAATGGCTTCAGCCCCAGCTCGGGCGCGTGCTCGAACAGATACTCCGCCGTAATGCTGGGCAGAATTCCGGTATCGATAGGTACGGTGCACAACACGCCAGGGTTCGGCGTCCACACCACGGTGGAAGTCGCCCCCTCCAGCACGTAACCGTCGGCCGAAATGAGCAGCGCGTCGTCGAAACCCGCAGCGGTGGCGTGCCGCAGCGCGGTCATATTCCCCGCGTAGGACAGGGTCTTGCATCCGCCCAGCAGCCATGGCGCCTGAGCGCGTTCGGCCGCGGGGTAGCCGAAGCTGAGGCTGGCCACCGCGACACCGGTGCGACGCCTCCGGATCAGTGTGTCGGAGACACCGAATGCCAGCGCGTATGCGGTAGGCCCGAGTTCGGGTGCGTACTCCGGCCCTCGTGCGCACACCAGCTTCACGCCAGCTTCGGCGTCGCTACGCTCCTGCCAGCCTTCAATTGCGGTCAGTACCAGCTGTTCGAGTGCGTCTCGTGGTGGCAACGTTAACGACAGCGCTGCCGCCGAGTGGGCGAGGCGCTTCAGATGGGCTTCGAGCAACCATGCACTCTGGCCTCGCACATGCATGCTCTCGAAAGCTCCGTCGCCCCGCGTGGCGGCCGCCTCGTCGGCGCGCAGAATCGGCGTCTCCAGTGCAGCTAACCTGGGTCCGGTCACTGGATCGAGCACGGCAAGCACAGGTTCGGGCGGCGCGGGGATCACAGATGTCGTGGATGGGTTGGAGCTCACCGTCTACATCCTACGACACGCACACAGGGCGCTCACGATCGTTATGCTCGGAGTGTGCCCCTAACTCCACTGCCTGCCAGCAGCCCTGCATCTGCCGCCGTTTTTGGTCAAGGCCGCGATGCTTCGGTGCCAGCACATTACGGCGACCCGTTTGGCGAACAACGAGCTTTGACTGAGCGGGTGGGTCTGGTTGACCGCAGCCATCGCGACATCCTCACCGTCGCCGGGGAAGATCGGCTGTCGTGGCTGCACACCCTCACTACGCAGCACGTGAGCGAGTTGGCTGACCACACTGGCATCGACGCGTTGATCCTCACCCCGCAAGGCCGCATCGCTCACCACATGCTGCTGTCGGAAATTGGAGGAACAACTTTTCTCGACACGGAACCGGGCGCTGGCGAGGACTTGCTGGAGTTCTTGCAGAAGATGCGATTCCTGCTGCGAGTCGAGCCAGCTGACGCCTCCGAGGAGTGGGCAATGCTGTCGCTGCTTGGCCCCGATGCCGTCGGATTGCTGACCCGAACTGGTCTGGTCGCACAGGAATTTCAGCTAGCACAGGAACCTCAGCTAGCACAGGAACCTCAGCTAGCACAGGAATTTCAGCTAGCACAGCCGCCGAGCCCTGGTACGGCGTGGCCGCTGGTAAACTTTCCTGGTGGCGGATGGCTTCGCGTGGTGCCGTGGCCGACTCAGTACAGCTGCGATCTGTTGATCCCGCGCGATCAACTGGCGGCGGTGCGCGATCAGCTCTGGACCGCCGGCGCGGCCCGCTGTGGACATGAGGCGTACGAGGCGCTACGAGTTGCCGCCGGCCGGCCGCGCTTAGGGTGTGAGACTGATGACCGCACCATGCCGCATGAGCTGGCCTGGGTTGCCAGCGCGGTGCGACTGAACAAAGGCTGCTATCCCGGCCAAGAGACCGTCGCCAAACTACACAATTTGGGTCAGCCGCCGCGCCGCCTGGTGCTATTGCACCTGGATGGTTCTAGCGATCAGTTGCCACCGCGAGGTGAGCCGGTGCGCTGGGATGATCGCGAGGTGGGTGTCATTGGCACCTCTGTGCGCCACTACGAACTGGGTGGTGTGGCGTTGGCGTTAGTCAAGCGCAACGTTCCCGATGATGCTGAGCTGTCGGTGGCTTCCATGCGTGCCGCGATAGATGCAGAGCTATCCGCTAGAAATTCACTCGGCGGCCAGGCATCAGTGGATGAGGTCGAGGCGGGAGCTGGGAAGCGCCGCGTCGCGGAGTTCCTGACCGCACGTCGGCAAGCTCGGGCCGGTTAGCCCGAGCCCATGCGTGCCGACGTTTTCCCTGAAACCCCCCAAAAACCCGGCGCCGTGGGGACGTTTTCAGGGAAAATGTCGGGGAGGGCTAGAGTCGACACATGTCTTTGAGTGATACCCCATATTGGGGGTTGTCGGTTGCCGGATTGTTAGATCTAGCAATCTTTCTAGGCTGCTTTGTAGTTGTGGTCTGGGCGCTCATTCATTGCGCCCGGCAGCGATCGGACGCGTTTACCGCTGTAGACACTCTGTCTAAGCCCACATGGTTGCTGATCATCGCGGGCTCGGCACTATTGTCTCTGCTGTTTTTTCAATGGTCCAGGCTTTTCGGGCTGGTTGCGCTGACCGCGGGCCTGATCTACCTGCTTGATGTGCGCCCCGCGATCCGTGATGCCATCCGGGGCAACTGGTAGTCGACCAGCGTCATTAGGTTCGGACCGAACCGATCAGCTAGGAGGGGGTAATGGCACTTGAAGCTCTGGGGATTTCCTGGGAACGCTTGTCCGCTGAGCTCGGTTCCCTCTCGAAGATCACCGATGATTCACGACCTGGCTGGACACGAACCGCATTCAGCGACGTAGAGCGCGATAGCCGCCAGTGGCTCGCTTCAAGGATGCGCGACGCCGGCTTGGAGGTTCGTCAAGACTCCGCCGGCAACGTTATAGGCACGATCGCTGGTCGACATGCTGGTCCCGCCGTGGTGACTGGCTCCCATATCGATACCGTCGACAGCGGTGGCAGATACGACGGCATGGTGGGAGTACTCGGAGCTCTTGAAGCCGTAAAGGCGATGCGCGAAGCTGACATGACGCTCGATCACCCGTTGCGCGTCGTTGGTTTCTTTGGCGAAGAGGCCAACGAATTTGGCCTCGCGCACTTGGGCAGCCGGGCTCTTGGGGGAACCCTTCTTCCCCAACATCTGGAACTTCACAACAGCGAGGGTGTCACTCTTGCCGCCGCTCTGCAAGCACGCGCTGGTATCGACCCCCAAGCATGCATGAAGGCCAGGTGGGCACGGTCAGAGGCACACGCCTATGTGGAGCTGCACATAGAGCAGGGCCCGCTGTTGGAGGACCATAAACGATCAATTGGCCTCGTCACAGGAATTGCGGGAGCGCAGAGATTTACGGCCTCGTTTTCAGGGCGCCCTGACCACGCGGGCAACACGCCTCTTGACCGACGAAGCGATGCGTTGTGTGCGGCGGCGGAGCTGACAGTGTCGATCGAGCAGATAGCCCGTGACCATCCCGATGGTGTTGCGACAGTCGGCGTCATCAAGGTTTCTCCTGGTGCGAGCAACGTGGTGCCAGGCCATGCAGAGCTGCTCGGGGACATGCGGAGCCTGTATTCCTCGTGGCTGGAAGACCGGCGGGGTGAGACTCTTCGCGCGGCGCAAGCCGCCGGTGAGAGTCGGGGTGTCCAAGTATCGATCGCCTGGCCATCGATCACCGATCCCACTCTTTTCACCGAACCCATGCAACGCGTCATCGGAGAGGCGATTACCGCCACCGGCCACGACCCGATGCCGATCACGAGTGGAGCCGGGCACGACGCGCAAGAGCTGGCCGCGATCTGCCCTGCTGGCATGATCTTCATTCCCTCCCACAACGGCAGAAGCCACTGCCCCGAAGAGCACACTGACGCATCCGACCTCGTGGTCGGAGTCCGGGCGTTGACAGAAGCACTCTTCGCCCTCGACAAAGTGGACAAGGCCGACCTCGCCTGAATGCACTGACAACCCAGTAACGAGAGCTTCACGCGTACCAGCTGTCGGGTGGAGTGAGTATAAAAAGCTCGGACAATATGTACTTACTCATATATGTACTGCTACTTGCATGTACACCGGTGTGCACTTACCCTTAAACTAGTATGAGGGAGGCGTAATGAGCACCGTAGGTGTACGAGAGCTAGCAACACGCGCTTCTATGATTGTGGCTGAGGTAGAGACCAGTGGGAAACCAGCGCTGGTGACTCGGCGCGGCCGTCCTGTAGCGGTGCTTGTAGCACTAAATGAGGATGACTTCTACAATGTGGTGCTTGCGAAGGCTCCTGAATACGTGAGAGATCGCCAGGACGCTGATACGGCAATCGCCCGAGGGAACCTTGGTCGGCCGCTTGATGAAGTCATAGCTGACCTTTAGGCGACAAGTTCGTGATTAACCTTCTAGCAAAGGCCGAGCGTGACCTGCGGCAAATAGGCCCCGGTCCGCAGCGTGGCCGTATTCTCGCGGGTTTGCGCGATCTCGATACTGGGTCCGGCAACTTGGACATCAAGGCATTGGTGGGATCAGCCCCGTGGCTTCGCCTACGCGTAGGCGACTACCGCGTGCTGTACCGCGATACCGACAGCACAGCAGGCGTGGTCCATGTGATTACTCGCATCGTTCACCGCCGGGAGCTAGATCGAGCCGTCACAACACTGCCTGAAGATTGAAAGGTAGCTCAACGCCGCACCCGGAGTTGTTCGATCAACAAGGTTTCGCCGCGGCTGTCGGTCACCGAAATTGGCACTCTGCCCCAGAGCAGAAGCAGCAGGTCGCTGGCGGTGGCCTCCGCGGACGCGGCGATCTCTGGCTCGGTATCGAACCATCCATTGGTATCGAGCAGGGTCACCCCATTTTCCCGTATCCGAATCACCCAGTGCGCGTCAATGTCGGTGGCGACTAGGCGCGCCACGCCGGTGACGCGAATCTGATCGATGATCGTGATATCGCTGGCTACTAAGTCCAGCGCTTCGTGTACGCCGTCGGCCGCGAACTCCGGGGGATCGATCGGGTCTGGCAGGCTTACCGAAAGCTGCGCGTCCCAGCGATGTACAGCCGTTTCATGCGCCGCTCTGCGGTGGAAGAACACCGCGGTGGGTGGCGCATGGAACGGATTCCAGGCCGGGGCGTCGGGGTCGGCATCCCGCAGTGCCTGCTGAAGCGCGGCCAACCGCTCATCCCACCAGCCCAGCACCGCGTCCCCGGCTGGGGCGGGTAGGTCGCCCTTGTTAGTTGGTGGCGTCCCCGCCCGTTCCAGATGGCCCACCATGCGTTGGTACACGTTTCCCAAATGGCAGATGAGGTCATGTACGTTCCAGTCAGGGCAGGACGGCACCGGCCTGAGTAGCGTGTGCGCTATGCCTTGGAGATTAACGGCCGCCGCTGTGTTGGCGGCGCCCTCTTTGCTATCGACGACTGGCGGAGTGACCGCGGCCCGAAACTGGGTGGCCTGGTCCGCTAATGCCGCTAGCCAGGAGTCTTTCGTCATACTCATTTGCACACCCTATGGCGCCTC
>JBBSOC010000094.1:0-5662 GCA_038260095.1 Mycobacteriales bacterium
ACTGCTCTCAACCCATCCGAGCGGCAGGATGTTCTCGACGATTTGGCCGACTTGGAGGCGTTCGAGTCGCTGTTGTCCCCACGGCGGATCCGAGGCTTGGTCGTGGATTGCGAAGACTGTAAGATCCCACACTATTTCGCCTGGGATCTGCTGCGCTCCAACCTCAAACAGCTGCTCGAAGCCGGCTGTAGCCGAGTACACGAACCGGCGTTCAACCCCGATCCCAATGACTATGTTTCGTGGGAGTACGCCCGGGGCTATGCCGATGGTACGCAAGATGCGCTCGAAGAGTAAGAATTTAGTATGAAAAGTACTGTCAGCGCTGTACCACCACAATCTGTACCACCACAATCTGTACCACCACAATCTGTACCACCACAATCTGTACCTTCCAGTGCTGCATACCGTGACGTCTCGTATGAAGGTCTGCCGCTTTTTGGTCTAGGCCTGACCTTCGATGACGTGCTCTTACTCCCAGCGCAGTCTTCGGTTCTGCCCAGTGGCGTTGATACGACCAGCCGGTTGAGCCGAAACATTACGGTGCGGGTCCCTTTGATCTCCTCGGCAATGGATACAGTGACCGAGGCGCGGATGGCGATTGCGATGGCTCGGCATGGTGGAGTGGGCGTATTGCACCGTAACCTGGGCATCGATGAGCAGGCGCAACAAGTCGATTTGGTAAAGCGTTCTGAGGCGGGAATGGTGAGCCATCCCGTGACGTGCTCGCCCGATGCCACCCTGGCTCAGGTCCATCAGCTGTGCTCTCACTACCGGATCTCTGGTGTGCCGGTGGTTGAGGGCTCCGACAGCGATGGTCCAGTGTTGGTTGGGATTGTGACCAATCGGGACATGCGGTTTGAGGCTGACTCCCGCACCCTGGTGCGTGACGTGATGACGCCGATGCCGTTGGTGACCGCTTCAGTGGGGGTTTCCAGTCAAGAGGCACTGGGCTTGCTGCGGCAGCACAAGATTGAGAAACTCCCCCTGGTTGACCAGGCGAATCGACTACGAGGCCTGATCACGGTGAAGGATTTCACGAAACGCGAGCAGTATCCACACGCTACTAAGGACGCCCGCGGACGGCTTGTGGTGGCTGCCGCCGTGGGTGTGGGGCCGGATGCCTACAAACGAGCCCGCCAAGTTACCGACGCCGGAGCTGACGTGCTGGTCGTAGACACCGCGCACGGCCACACCGCTAGCGTGCTGGAGATGGTGCGGCGGCTCAAGTCCGACACCGAGGTGGATGTGATTGGTGGCAATGTCGCCACTCGAGAAGGCGCTCAGGCCTTGATTGACGCGGGTGCTGATGGGATCAAGGTCGGAGTTGGTCCTGGCTCGATCTGTACTACCCGCGTGATCGCGGGAGTGGGTGTGCCTCAGGTGACCGCCATTGCTCAGGCCGCGCTGGCAGCTCGGGCAGCAGGAGTCCCGGTGATCGGTGATGGTGGTCTGCAGTTTTCTGGCGATATCGCCAAAGCTCTGGTAGCCGGAGCCGACACGGTGATGCTGGGCTCGCTGCTAGCTGGATGTGAGGAGAGTCCAGGCGAGCTGTTGTTCATCAATGGTAAGCAATTCAAGGCTTATCGAGGTATGGGGTCGTTGGGGGCAATGGCCTCGCGGGGCGGATCGGGTGGCGCGGGTACCGCATACGATAATTTGACCGACGGACCCCAGGCGTCTTTCTCTAAAGACCGATACTTCCAGCATGATGTGCTCTCCGATGACAAGTTGGTTCCGGAGGGGGTTGAGGGTCAAGTGCCCTACCGTGGGCCTTTGGCAGCTGTGGCGCATCAGTTGGTAGGTGGGTTGCGTGCATCTATGGGATATGTGGGGGCGCAGACCGTGGCCGAGCTCAAAGAGCGTGGCCGGTTTATCCGGATTACGCCATCAGGCCTCTCGGAGAGTCACCCGCATGACATCGCCATGACCGTAGAAGCGCCTAACTATTCGTCGGGAGTCTAGGAGCCAGCATGGGCGAATTAGTGGAAATCGGCATGGGCAAAACCGCTCGACGCGGGTATCACCTACATCAGGTAGCTATCGTCCCGTCTCGCCGGACCAGAGACACCGATGAGGTGTCCACAGCTTGGCAACTGGATGCGTTCGAGTTCGCTATTCCCATGATGGCGCATCCCTCTGACGCCACCATGAGCCCGCAGACCACAGTTGCGCTGGGGGAGCTCGGCGGCCTGGGCGTGCTCAATGTTGAAGGTGTGTGGACGCGCTACAACGACCCGCTGCCAAAGCTGGCAAAGCTGGCTGCCGCGGCCGATGCTGAACGTACTGCTGTGGCGCAGCAAATCTACGCGGAGCCGGTCAAACCCGAGCTGATCACCGAGCGCATTGTTTCGATGCGTGGTGCTGGAGTGCCAATCGCAGTGCGAATCTCACCCCAGCACACGTTGGAGTACGCACCGTTGGCTGTGGCGGCTGGCGTGGATGTTCTGGTCATTCAAGGAACCATCGTTTCAGCAGAGCATGTGTGCAACGCCGATGCTCCGCTTAACCTCAAGCAGTTTATCGGCGAGCTGGAGGTTCCGGTGGTTGTGGGCGGTTGCGCAAACTATCAAACCGCGCTGCATCTGATGCGGACTGGCGCGGCGGGCGTCATTGTGGGTATGGGTGCTAACCGCTGGACCACCAGCGACCAGGTGCTGGGGATTCGGGTTCCGATGGCGACGGCGATTGCCGATGCTGCTGCGGCACGGCGTGACTATCTCGATGAGACCGGCGGCCGTTATGTCCACGTGGTGGCCGATGGCGATGTGCACACCAGCGGCGATATTGGCCGGGCTATTGCGTGCGGAGCTGATGCGGTGATGCTTGGTGAGCCGCTGTCGATAGCCGCGCAAGCACCGGGGCATGGTGCCTGGTGGCATCCGGCATCAACGCATCCCAAGCTGCCCCGTGGTGTCATTGCCAATGCCGCCCAGCAGCCGCTTGCGGACTTGGCCACTGTGCTGCATGGTCCCTCCGACGATCCGGGGGGCGCCCTCAACCTTTTTGGCGGCTTACGGCGAATAATGGCCAAGGCCGGCTACCGAGATGTGAAATCTTTCCAGAGGGTTGATCTGGTGCTCGATCTGTAGGCATTTCCCAAGCTGAAAGGGCTCAGGTGGCGCCTGGCTACGTTCTCGTCACCTTGCGTACCCATTCCGCTTCGCTCCATTGTTGTACGCGGCGGTTCCTGCGGCCTTGCCAGCCATCCACCTGACCCCTTTCTTCACGTGCGCCGAGGTCATCCGCCACTTTGTTTTGCGCTTGGTGTCACCGGGCTGCCGTTTGGCTGCACAGTGACGCTGGGAACTGGCGGTTCGTGCTGGTTACCCTGCTTGCTGCGGCCAATGAGATAGCCAATCACTCCGATGATGGCAGTGAGGGCCAGAATTACCACTAAGGCAATAAACGCGCCTTTGATGTCAGGACGCTTCCATGAAGCGCCCTTAGCCAACGGTGGAATTCTGCGGTGCACTCGCACTCGACCCGAGTTTTGCTTCTCGACATCCACACGCGTCCCGATCGGAAGGAAGTCCAATGCTGGCACCGTAATTTTAAGGTGCTCCGGCCCATCGTCGCTAACGTATGTGATGCGAGTGTCGTAGTGCTTGGCTAGTGCGCCATCAGAACCCGGCTGCCAGAGCGAAATTGCCGCGGTGACCTTACCCGGATACAGCGCGAACCGGCTTTGCCTCACCTCGGTTGTTTCGGCTGGGTCCTCGTCAGCAGCGATACTGGGCTCTGTTGCGCCGCGAGAGCGAGGAATCGACGGGAGTTCATCGATGTCGTCAATGCTGACGTCTGGCATTTTTGGGTAGCGCTTGCGCACCCGTCTCGGGCTGGTCATTGCCGCTCACCGCCAGAATCATGTCATCGCGGGTATTTGTATGACACATAGCTTACGGGGCTGTCTAGTGAAGGTTATTCATAAGGGGCATTTTCCGGGAAAACGCTGGTTGAAGAGCAAATTCATGACGTTTTCCTGGAAAATGACCCCATTTTGAGCAACCACGTGCAGTAATCTTTTCTTATGGTGTCAGACCCCAACGTATATCAGCCCGCGACCAATCAACCTGTGGCACCTCCTGTGGCGTCGCCCCTAGAGGTGGAAACCGCTTTTCTCACCTCTCCCACCGACGCGGCCCTGGAAGACCAGCGGGAGCGGTTACGGCTGCTGATGGACCGTGGTGCACTGGTCGTGTTGCTGGTCGCTGTGATCACGTTTTTCGCCGCGGTGATCAATTCGCTACGGGGCAACTTTCAGTTCACGCACTGGATCTTCCCCGTCGTGGCAGTGCTTATGGGGGTTGGACTATATTTCGGGGCCGAGCGCATGGCCAGTCGCCCAGACCACGCGGTTGAAGTGCCCGCTGACCTGGCGTCGGTGCTCAACGATTTAACTATCGCGCGAGGTGAGGTCATTGCCACCGCGCCGCGAGTGCTTAACCCTGATGAACTCACCCAGGTGCTCAGCGATACGCAAGAGCGACACACGGCTGCTTTCAGCGCGGCCCAGGAAACGCTAAAGGCTCTTCGTGCTGGGGATATAGAACGTGCATCGGCTTTGGGAACGGAGGTGTACCGCCACACCGATATTATCGAGCACATACGTGACGATCTGCAGAGCGAATGGGAAGCTTCTACGGCAATACCCGAAGGCTACATCGGTGATGTGGAAGCGCCCGAGGTGAGTGGGTCGCGAAGGTCCACCCCAGCAGAGCCGGGCTATCCGCCTAGTTACCCCGTAGAACCGAACCACCCTGTGCAGCCCACGCAGCCGGGCTATTCCGCGGCGCCCGGACAGCCCACGCAGCCGGGCTATGACGCCGAAATCCCCGCGGCGGAGGCGAGTAGAGCGTTTTGGTCTCGTCCCGATCCGGCTCAGGATCTCAGGGCAGTACCTCGGCCGGACGAGGGCTGATCGGGCATATCTTCTGGCCCGGGGGATTGATCTGGTACTACCCGTTTCGTGTAGTTTTACTCGGTATTCTGGTTTTGCGCTAGTAATAGACGTTCAGCGGAGCTCATCGGCTGTCGTCGGCGGCGCATAATTGGATTAGGCAGCCTAGGTGGCCGTCGGCAGCCGACGACTCAGTACCATGCACCGCGAAGGGGGTGGCGCGCGTGAGTGCTAACAATAGCGGCAACCGGCAGCAGAATCAGCCCGGTACGGCTGGCTGGGTGCCATCCGCGCCGCCCGCGTATCGCGGTCCTCCGCCAGGCCAACCGCACTCTGGCCCGAGTAGCTCCATGCCGATTTCTGGTCGCCCGGCATCCGGACCAACCCAGTACGGCCGACCGACCAGCGCTCCAGCAGGCCCACCAGTAAGGCAGGGTGCTCCGGCTAGCGTCCCCCCCGGTTACGCACTACCTCCTGGCGGCTTTCCGGGCAACTACGGTCCTCAGGGCTCCCCAATTCAGCCAGCAGCGCCTGGCATGTTCGCCCCACAGCAGAATCGGTATCCAGAACCTGAGGTACCCGAACAGCAGCCCAGCGGGAAAAACAAAAAAAAGAAGCGATCCCTGTGGGATGCTTTCATGGGCGACCTGGGTAAGAACAAGCGCAACGGAGGGCACAAACAACGTTCCCGTTCATCGGAAAATACCTCGCCGCTTGCGGCGTACGGCAGCCTCGACCACCGACTCGGCATGTCCGAGGGGGTCC
>JBBSOC010000095.1:0-5660 GCA_038260095.1 Mycobacteriales bacterium
CAACTCCTCGCGTTCTTCCCGGTTCAACACCAACGGTTCCACAGTCCACACCTTCGACCTCCACAGCCACAGATGCAGACCAGTTCACCATATTCAAGGAACTAATGCGTGGAACCACTTAGTGTCGTGTAATCGATGTCGTCGTTCGTCTGCTGGCGCTCAGGCGGCGCCTCGCGGCGTTGTCGAAATTTTCAGGTAGAATACCGCTACCTGAAACTTCTCCGCCTTGCGATCCATCCACCTGAACACCCAGCACCCCAAACGGAACACCGATTACACAACACTAGAGTTCACCGTCTCAAGTTGCTACATGTCGTAGTACAACGCGAACTCGTGTGGTGTGGGGCGAAGCCGGATGGGGTCGACTTCTTCGCTGCGCTTGTAATCAATCCAAGTTTCCACGAGATCGCTGGTGAACACATCGCCGGCGAGCAGGAACTCGTGATCAGCCTCCAGCGAATCGAGCACGTCCGGTAGTGAACTAGGCACTTGCGCCACGTTGTGTAACTGCTCGGGTGGTAACTCGTAGAGGTCTTTATCGACCGGCGCCGGTGGTTCAATCTTGTTCTTTACCCCGTCCAGGCCGGCCAGCAGCATCGCGGAAAACGCTAGGTAGGGGTTCGCCGAAGGATCGGGCACCCGGAACTCGATACGTTTGGCCTTGGGATTGCTTCCGGTGATCGGGATTCGAGTACATGCGGAGCGGTTACGCTGCGAATACACCAAATTTACCGGCGCCTCAAAACCTGGCACGAGGCGGCGGTAGGAATTCACTGTGGGATTGGTGAACGCTAGGAGCGACGATGCGTGGTTCAACAAGCCGCCGATGTACCAGCGTGCGGTGTCGGACAGGCCCGCGTAGCCCATCTCGTCGTAGAATAGTGGGACGCCATCCCGCCATAGGCTCTGGTGTGTATGCATGCCCGAGCCGTTGTCGCCGAAGAGCGGTTTGGGCATGAAGGTGGCGCTCTTTCCAGCCGCCCAGGCGGTGTTCTTCACGATGTACTTGAACAACATCAGCTTGTCCGCTGAGGCCAGCAGCGTGTCGAAACGGTAGTTGATCTCGGCCTGGCCAGCGGTACCTACTTCGTGGTGGGCGCGCTCGATCTCGATTCCGGCGTCCATCAGTTTGCACACCATGGCGTCACGAAGGTCGGCGAAATGGTCTGTAGGCGGTACAGGGAAGTAGCCACCTTTGTGACGTGTTTTGTAGCCACGGTTTCCGCCATCTTCTTCCCGCCCCGAGTTCCAGGCGCCCTCGACGGAGTCGAGATAGTAGTACGCGCTGTGGGCGTTAGTGTCGTGCCGCACAGAGTCGAAAACGTAGAACTCGGCCTCGGCGCCAAAGTAGGCGGTGTCAGCCAAGCCGCTACCCGCCAGATATTGCTCAGCTTTCTTAGCAATGTTGCGCGGATCGCGAGAGTAGGGCTCACGGGTGAACGGGTCATGGATGAAGAAGTTCAGTGCCAGCGTTTTCTCCGCTCGGAACGGGTCAATGTAGGCCGAGGTGGCATCTGGAAGCAGCAGCATGTCCGACTCGTGGATTTGCTGGAAGCCGCGAATCGAGGAGCCGTCAAAGGCTAGCCCTTCGCTGAAGAGGTCTTCCGATACAGACTCGGCTGGGACGTTGAAATGCTGCATTACCCCAGGCAGGTCACAAAACCGGACATCCACAAATCGCACTTGTTCGCGGGATAGATAACTGAGCAACTCGGCGGGGCTGGCAAACATTAATCCTCCATGATGTAAGTGGACGAGGGGGACACGTACTCCCTAAGAGCGCAGACCCTAAGTATAGATATACTCCGATTGCAACTTTATGTCCTATATGTTTCGCCGGTGTTACATGCGTGGCGTCATTGGCCACACGGCCTCAAAAACACCCTCTAAGGTGTCCTGCGTGAATGAAGCAGCATTGAGCCTACAGCCAGCCACGTTGATACCTGCCAGCTTTGGGCGCAGGTTGGTCGCATTGTTGTTTGACTGTGCGGCCTGTGTCGGTGTTGCCGCATTGTTCTCGCGGCCCGATCCGCCTGGTCTGCTCAGCGCGTTAGTGTTCTTCTTGGCCCACACCGTCTTTGTCGGTCTGTTTGCCGAGACACTCGGGATGCGGCTGCTCGGCTTGCAATGCGTGCGGCTGCAAGATGGGGCTCAGCTGGGTCTGGCAAAGGCGGCGCTACGGGCGCTGCTTTTGCAGCTGGTGGTCCCTGCGTTGCTCACCGACGCTGATGGCCGCCGCTGGCACGATCGAGTGGCGGGTTCAGCCGTAGTGCGGGTACAGCGCTAATCACCTTAATAGGTGGTGCACGATAAAATTTTTGCACAAGTTCTCTTAACTTGGCAAAAACACGCTGCCGCTGACCTGGTTGCTTCATCGACGATGATGCCGGCTTGCAATCGTGCAGCATGTCATTAGCGTCGGCTGACTTTCGGTCCTTTGAGTGCGCGAGCTCCCTTAGGTAGTGGCCCCTGTGGAATAGGTGGTCTGGTTCCAAGCGTGTTGAGCCGGCGTTCGAGGTTGTTGATCTGCTTTGGTGTGATGTTGCGCGGTAGCTTTATCAGGTACGACTGAAGTTTCTTCAGAGTGATCTCGCCGGCTCCGTTGCCCACGAGCACCTCATATACCGGTGTCTCAGGTGCTATCCGCGCGACTCGCTTTTTCTCTTGAGCCAGTAGGTTTTTCAACCGGGCGGGGGAACCCTCCACCACCATTATCACGCCCGGGCGGCCGATTAGCCGGTGCACCACGTCGTGCTGTTGCGTTACCGCGACCGCTGGGGTGAGCCGCCAGTTCCCGCGGATGTTTTCCAAGATTGCAGCTGCCGCTCCGGGTTTGCCCTCTACCTCGCTGTAGGTGGCCTTCGCGACGCGGCGTCCGAACAAGATCACCAGCACCAGTAAACCCAGCAGCACACTGAGCGGAGTGAACACAAGCCATTGCCCGGTCAGCCACGCCACCAGCAACCCCGCGCCAACTGTAGCGAGAAAGCCTGCTCCCAGAATCGGAATCAGCAGTTTGTCGTGACGGCGGGTGAAGTTAAACGCCAGACTCAGCTGACCAATGCGTTCTTTAAACTTTGATTTACTGGCCTTGGGCGCCATGCTCGCTATCTGCCTGCCTATCTGCTCTGCCTGTCGGCTCAACCGACCCCTGGTGGTTCGCGGTGACTGCAGTTTAAACGCTTAACGGCCAACCCTTACGCTCGCACCACTAGCGCGGCAGCTCTTGGCGTGCGGTTACCGCCTGCTGATACAACCTGCCGGCTCGATAGCTAGAACGCACCAAGGGACCGCTCATCACCCCGGCAAAACCAATTTCGTGCGCTCGCTCAGCAAACTCAGCGAACTCCTCGGGCTTGACCCAGCGAACCACCGGATGGTGGCGTGGTGAGGGCCGCAAATACTGCGTGATCGTGATCAGTTCGCATCCAGCGGCGTAGAGGTCGCGTAACGAGGCGATGATCTCCTCGGGTTCCTCACCCATACCTAGGATCAGGTTAGATTTAGTCACCAGACCCGCATGCCGTGCAGCGGTGAGTACGTCGAGCGAGCGCTGATAGCGAAAGCCAGGACGGATGCGTTTGAAGATGCGAGGGACCGTTTCAATATTGTGCGCAAGCACCTGCGGCGCGCTATCGAAGACTTGATTGAGTAGCCGCGGGACAGCGTTGAAGTCGGGGATTAGCAGCTCCACGCCGCAGCCCGGCACCTGTTGATGGATTTGTCGCACAGTTTCGGCGTATAGCCACGCTCCACCGTCAGACAGGTCATCGCGGGCCACGCCGGTCACAGTCGCATAGCGCAGTTGCATCGTGGCGACGCTTTCGCCCACGCGGCGAGGTTCATCGGTATCGAGAGGCGCGGGTTTGCCGGTGTCAATCTGGCAGAAGTCGCAGCGACGTGTGCATTGATCGCCTCCAATCAGGAATGTGGCCTCGCGGTCTTCCCAGCATTCGTAGATATTTGGGCAACCTGCCTGCTCGCAGACCGTATGCAGACCTTCCCGTTGCACCAGGTTCTTGAGTGCCACGTACTCGGGCCCCATGTTGGCCCGGACCTTGATCCAGGCGGGTTTACGTTCGATGGGGGTCTGAGAGTTGCGAGCCTCAAGGCGCAGCAGTTTTCGTCCAGCCGGTTCGAGTGTCACACCATCAGCTTAGAGGTCGCGAGATAGGTGTTGTTCTACTGTGGCGCTCACTGGCACTTCGCTTGGCTGCGCTGACATTATGTGCCAATTTCTTAGGAAATAAGCCAAAGTTGTCACATGGGAATGCTTTCTAGAGCACAATAAAGCGCTTAAAGCCCACCAGTGAGCTGTCCTTGCGACGCTCACGTAAGGATTAAGGCGTAGGTCCAGAGATAGATGGCAACCGCAAAACATGACGGGGTGCAGTTCGCCTATACCGAAACCTCTCCCCCTACCGCGAACGGCGGAGCTGCGGGAGAGCTGCTGTTCATTCACGGCTGGGGCGGTCACAGGGGATTTCTGCGGCCACAACAGGATTTCTTCGCGGCGAACTACCGCACAGTCGCTATGGATTTGCGGGGGCACGGCCGCAGTGACGGGCCCAACGGCGACTACAGCATCTCGCAGCTGGCCAACGATGCGCTGTGGTTGTCTGACTACCTCCAGTTGTCTGCGCCGGTAGTGATCGGACACGATCTAGGCGCGGCGGTAGCAGTGGAGCTGGCGTGTCGAGCACCGCGACGCGTGCGAGCCGTAGTGGCTTTAGACGGCCCGCTTGCGGTCTCAGAGGAGTCGGAGCACACAACGCGCAGCATCAGCTCCGGTCTACAAACGGCGCATTACGTTGAGGCGCTGCGCTATGTGGCAGAACGCACCATGTTTTTACCTACCGATGATCCTGATGTACGCGATTGGGTGCTGGGGGAGATGCGGCAGGTTCCCCAACATGTACTGATAGACACTGCGCTGGCACACGCACAGTGGGATGCGGATTCCGCGATCCGTAACTGCCCGGTACCCAGCTACTACATTGCCTCAGCGAATACGCCCGCTAATCTGCATCGCTTGATAGAGCTTTCCCCCATTACCACCCTAGGTATGACCCCAGAGGTTGGCCACTTCCATCAGCTACTCGCGCCGCGGCGGATCAATGCGTTGATCGAATCCTTCCTTGTCGGTCTTGCGGAGCCGCCCCCTGGTTCAGCCGCATCGCCGCTAGCGCCCGATGCCGTTAGTACAGCTGTACCTTTGCTGCCATCGCTGAGCGTGATGCCAATGGTCCCCCCACTCGAACTTCCAGCAGTACCGCCGCTGCCACATATGTCTCTTAGGCTTCCCATCTCGCCATCCAGCCCGCTGCCACCGGTGGGGTAGCTGGGACAATGTGAGACGAAATTGCCGCATGTTCGACTATCGTCAGGTATGTGCATAGCGACGACGAGACTCTCGAAGTGCGTGCGGCAGGCGCCCGGCAAGCGGTCGTGGATCTACGCACAATGAAGTGGCATCACATGCTCGCGACTCCGCGCTTGCGACGGCAGTGGGTGCTCGATACGACGCCTCAGGAGTTTGTTGCCCAGGTGCCGCGCTGGAACGCGTTGTTGCGCGGGCTGAATCCTGTTAATCACGGTTTTTACGACGGCTTTGTATGGGCGGACCGATATCACGACCCCGGTAATTCGAACAGCTGGGA
>JBBSOC010000096.1:0-5655 GCA_038260095.1 Mycobacteriales bacterium
GAGCCGACAAGCATCAGGTGACAGCTATGGTGACTCGGCTGCTGCGCCTTCCAGTCTCGCCGACGCCCGCCGACGCAGCGGACGCGTTAGCGTTGGCGATATGCCACCTTTGGCGCGCGCCAGCTCAGAGCGCACTCGCCGCCGCGGTCCGCGCCGCTAAAGTTTCCCGCGTGACAGCTCGGAGTGATACATGATCGCGAGCGTGAAAGGTCGGATCAGCGCGGTGTCCGCTGACGCCACTGTGATCGAAATTGGCGGCGATAGCGGAATCGGGCTCGCTGTGCAATGCACCTCGGCCACTCTCGCTCAGCTGCGGCTGGGTCAGATCGCTCGGCTGTCGACCAGTTTAGTGGTGCGGGAAGACTCGCTGACCTTGTACGGGTTCTCCGATGACGCGGCCAAGACGGTTTTTGAGTTGCTGCAGACCGCGAGCGGGGTAGGACCACGGTTGGCGCAGGCCGCATTGAGTGTGTATTCACCGCAGCTGCTCCGACGCGCGATCCTGTCTGAAGACATTGCCGCGCTCACCGCGGTGCCCGGCATTGGTAAGAAGGGTGCGCAGCGGCTGGTGTTGGAACTACGTGAGCGCATGACCGCGGTTGTGCTGGCCGAAGATGCGACCACTGCCGCTGAAGATGCCAAGGCCGCCGCGTCGATCGAGCAGTATGCAAACGGTGCTAAAGCCGAGCCCTTATGGCTTGAGCAGTTTCGGGATGGTTTGCTGACTATAGGCTGTTCAGCACAGCTTGCCTAGGACGCCACGACGCGAGCTGCTCAGCAGTGGCATGTGCGGCATCGCGCAGCTAGCGACGACTCACCGGCTGCCAGTCACGATAGCTCGCCAGACGTGGCGGAGTTACTCAAAGCGGCGATAGCGATTGTGGGGCGGAGCCGATGAACGAGGCCGCTGTTTCGGCGTTTGCCGAGCCCGCCGAGGCTGAGCTGGAGCTGAGCTTGCGACCTCGCGTGCTGGGGGAATTTATTGGGCAGCCTCGAGTCCGAGAGCAGCTTGAGCTGTTGCTGCGCTCCGCGCAGCGCCGTCAGGCGCCGCCCGATCATATTTTACTTTCTGGTCCACCAGGATTGGGCAAGACTAGCCTGGCGATGATCGTGGCCGCGGAGCTGGAAGCCGCGATTCGAGTGACCAGCGGACCGGCGATTGAACGTTCTGGGGATCTGGCGGCGATTCTTACCTCGCTGACCTCTGGGGATGTGCTTTTCATCGACGAAATTCACCGTATCGCAAAGCCCGCCGAGGAGCTGCTGTATTCGGCAATGGAAGATTTCCGAGTCGACGTGGTGGTCGGTAAAGGTCCCGGCGCGACAGCTATTCCGCTCGACGTTGCGCCGTTCACGCTGGTGGGTGCCACGACTCGCTCGGGTCTACTCACTGGACCAATGAGCGACCGGTGTGGTTTCGTCGGTCGCCTGGATTTTTATGACACCGCCGAGCTGGAACAGGTCATTACCCGCTCGGCTGGCATTTTGGGGGTGGATATCGGCGCCGCCGGGATTACTGAGATCGCTGGCCGCTCTCGTGGCACGCCACGGATCGCTAATCGTTTGCTACGCCGGGTCCGTGACTATGCGGAGGTACGTGCGGATGGCTTGGTGAGCCATGAGGTGGCCCGTGCTGCGCTAGTTGTGTACGACGTGGATTCCATCGGCCTCGACCGGCTCGACCGCGGCGTGTTGCAGACGCTGATCAGCTCCTACGGGGGCGGCCCGGTGGGCCTGAGTACGTTAGCTATGGCGGTGGGGGAAGAACCCGGCACGGTGGAAGAGGTCGCCGAGCCGTTTCTGGTGCGGTGTGGTTTGTTGGCCCGCACTCCCCGAGGGCGCGTAGCTACCACGGCGGCCTGGCGGCACCTGGGTTTAACTCCGCCGCTTGATCTGGCTGACCGGATCTCAGGAGCCCAGCCAACGGTATCCGGACGCGTAGGCTCCAGTGAGTCGATAGCGCTGTGGAGCGAGGGTGAGCTAGCAGACTAGACTTCCCGCCGACCCTATAAGTTGTATCTTGTCAAAGATTCGTTGTGAAGGATTCAAAGTGAACTCTGCCGCCATGCTGGCCGCTGGATCCGGCTCCGGTACCAATTATTTGCCGTTGCTGCTCATCGCCGGGCTGTTCATTCTCACGTATTTCATGATCATTCGCCCGCAGGGTAAGCGGCGTCGTGCAATGGTGGCGATGCAGTCCTCCATCGCCCCAGGTGCCGAGGTAATAACCATTGGCGGCCTATATGCGACGGTCGTCGGTACCGATAGCGACACCGTCGATCTAGAAATTGCCCCAGGAGTAAATGTTACTTACGCGCGCAGCGCGATTGCCCGCGTGAATAGCGTGGCGGAGCAGGCCGGCGCGCCGGATGCCGAAGATGTCGGCGTCGTTGAGATAGCGAACTCCGAAACCCCTAGCTCCACGACGAAAAGCTAACCCGCAACCATGGCGCCGAAACGTTCTACAAATCTCAACCGGTATTTCGCTGGCCTCGCGGTAGTGCTGATTGGCTTATATGCGCTTTTGGTTTTCGCTGGGCCATCGGGCAGCATCTCCGAAAAGCTGACCCCGCGGCTTGGGCTCGACTTGCAAGGCGGAACAACAGTGCGGTTGCGGGCTGCCACTCCCAAGGGCGACGCGCCAGCGAACTCTCAACTAGAGCAAGCGCGCCAGATCATTGAGAATCGGGTCAATGCCACTGGGGTAGCCGAGTTCGAAGTGGTTATTGAAGGTGACCGGAACTTGGTGATCAGCGTTCCCGGGCAGGAGCGAGACGATATTCGACGTATTGGGCAACCGGCCCAGTTGCGATTCCGAGAAGTGCTCAGCCACTCTCCCAGCCAAGCAGGTGCGGCAGCAAAGTCAGGTAATTCGGCGGCCGCGCCGACTGTCAAGCCCGGTCAGGCTGGAGTTGGTATCGCTGCGCCACCGACACGTGAATCGGTGCTGGCAAAGTTCAGCCCGGTAGCTGTACAGGCGGCTGAGCAGGCAACGGACTCAGCCGCGGTGTCTTCGCCTCAGCTGGCACCGAAGTTCGATCTGGTGAAGCAACTGACTCCGGCCGAGATTGCGCAGCTCCCGGTCAAATTTGCGCTGTACGTACCGCAAGTGACGTGTGCCATGCTGAATAATCGCCCCGCCGGCAGCATCGTCAACCAGAACCAGCAAGCAGTGGCCTGCGAGGAAAAGGGCAGCACCAAATACTTGCTGGACAAAGCAAAGGTATTAGGTACCGACGTTTCCAAAGCCAGTTTCGGTAACGATAAAGGCCGTTGGGAAGTACTGCTGAATTTCAACAATTCTGGCCAGGATCGGTGGGCCGACCTGACTCGCAAGACGGTCGGAAAGCAAGTGGCCGTTGTGCTGGATAACCAAGTGGTTTCCGCGCCAGTGATCGAGGGGCCCATTAATGACGGACGGGCGACTATCTCTGGCTCGGGTATCGGCCGCTCTGAAGCGCAGAAGCTTTCCGACCAACTCAAGTACGGTGCGCTTCCGTTGAGCTTCAACGTAGACACGGCAGAGTCTTTGAGTCCCACCCTAGGCGTAGAGCAGCTCAAGGCCGGGCTGCTTGCTGGTGGGATCGGTATGGCTCTGGGGGGTGTGTACTCCCTTTTGTACTACCGCATGCGCGGATTTGTCACAGTTGCGAGCCTGGCTGTTGCCGGCGCCATTGTGTACGCCAGCGTGGTGCTGCTCGGGCGCGGCATCGGTTTCACACTCACCCTTGCCGGGGTTGCTGGGCTGCTTGTGTCGCTTGGCATCACCGCTGACTCGTTCGTGGTCTTCTTTGAACGAATAAAAGACGAAATAAAAGCTGGAAGGTCAGTTCGCAGCGCTGTTCCGCGAGCCTGGATTCGGGCGGGGAGAACCATTCTGGTCGCCGATTTCGTGTCATTTTTAGCAGCGGCTGTGTTGTACTTCCTGGCGGCGGGCGCGGTGAAGGGCTTTGCGTTCACCTTAGGCCTATCCACAGTGGTAGATCTGTTTATCGTTCTGGTATTTACTCACCCCTTGGTGGAGCTGCTATCTCGCTACTCATGGTTCAGCTCATCGAAGGTGACCGGGCTAAGCCGGTTTCAGGCTCGTGCTGAGACCGGGCCGGGTGCGAGCCCTAAGCCAGCCAACCCGGCATTGGAAGGGGGCAGAGCATGAACATTTTGCGTCGGCTCTACCGTGGCGATACGAACGTTAATTTCATCGCACCGCGTAAACGTTGGTACATCGCGTCCGGGCTGTTGATCGCGATCTGTGTCGGAAGTATGGCCCTGAAGGGTTTTACTTTCGGTATCGAGTTCTCAGGCGGCAACTCGTTTGTGGTGACGAGCCCAGCCAATACCACGCTGAAGCAAGCCTCCGCGGCGGTTGAGAGCGCTGGGGTTGCGGTCCAGACCGCGCAGATAGCTGGCAGCGGTGGCCAACAGAAGTACGTGATCAAGACCGAAGAGCTCACCGCTGACAAGACTGACCAGGTAAAGCAGGCACTGAGCCAGAAGCTGGGCATCCCCTTCGGCGAAGTGAACGATAGCGCGGTGAGTTCGTCCTGGGGAAGTCAGATTACTCAGAAAGGGTTGATCGCGCTAGCCGTTTTTCTGGTGTTGGTAACGGCCTATATCTGGATTGCCTTTGAGCAAAAAATGGCGTTCGCCGCGCTCGCGGCTTTAGTGCATGACTTAGTGCTCACCGCTGGCGTTTACTCTTTGATCGGGTTTGAGGTTACCCCTTCCACGGTCATCGGGTTGCTTACGATCCTGGGTTTCTCGCTGTATGACACTGTGGTGGTCTTCGACAAGGTGCAGGAGAACACCAGGGGGCTTCTGGCTGGGCAGTCATTACGAGACTACGCGCAGATGGCGAACCTCGCGGTGAACCAGACCATCATGCGATCAATCAACACGGCAATTATTTCACTGTTGCCGGTAGGCGGCCTGTTGTTCGTGGGTGCTGGCCTGTTGGGGGTAGGTACTCTCAAGGACCTTGCGTTGGTGTTGTTCGTGGGCTTGCTAGTCGGAACGTATTCATCAATATTCCTGGCTACACCCTGGCTAGTGGATCTTAAAGAGCGCGAACCGCGGTATGCGGCACTTAAGCGCCGTGTCGCGGTATCGATTAAGGCTGAGCCCAGCGGCCGCGCCGGTTATGTAGGCACCTCTGGCGAAGAGTTAGTGGCCGCTACTCCAACCGAAGCGGGCCTGGATGCGACTATTAACGCATCGGGTGCGGCAACGCGCCGTCGCGGCAGGCATGGTCGGGTACCTAGCGCCAAACGAGGGCGTCACTGAGCACACAACACTGCACACAACAAGGAATACCTTGCCGTGCGTGCCGCACCTTAGAGTGCGATCAGCCGTAGCATGGGACTGTAGTGCAAGCTAGTGTCGTGTAGCCGACACGTGTCACGACGTGCGGCCTATGACATCAGGGAAGGGGGGCGCCATGTCTACGGACGCAACCTCGGACTTGGTCGGCGGAGACAGCGCTGGCTCGCCTCCGTCAGGGATCCAGGGGGGTGGTGCTCGGCTGGGACTCGGGTTTGCCGAACGTACCGAAAGCACTCATCGGCCGGCCGCTCGTCGCATGCGAGCGGCACTGGCCCGACTCGGGACCAGTAACGGTGCGCTGAGTGTGGCGCTAGAACCACTGGCGGCCACCCA
>JBBSOC010000097.1:0-5560 GCA_038260095.1 Mycobacteriales bacterium
ACGCGCTGCTCAGAGCCGAGCGCCGCGAGCCGAGTCCGCACCGACCGCGCACCGCCCAACAACCGCTCGAGGAAACCCCCAGCCCTGGTCAGCAGCGGCAACGCCAGGCGCCCTGCCGGCCCCCACTGATTCACCAGCTGGGCCGCCATACCGGTATCGACCGCAGTCCTCGGCGCCGCGGGACCCGCGGCTGGTCGAAGATACGGCTCGAGCCGATCCCCCAACCGAAGCCTGGCCGAACCCGGCGGGTTGATCGCCGCAAGCCAGCCTCCAGCCAGCATTAACGCGCCCAGTATCACCGCCAACAGGGTCACGACAATACCCGCCGTTCTTGAGGTAGCTGACCAATGCGCAGCATCAGCCGATAGGCAAGAAAACTCAGGCCCGCGCCAACCACAAGGAGGAACCTGCCTGAGGTTGAATCGTAAGCCTCCAACGTTGTGGCCTGAGTCGAAAGCAGCAACAGCACGACCCACGGCGAGGCCACCGCCAACCGGGCCGCGTTCACCGTCCAGCCCTGCCTGGTCTCTAGCTCAGCTCGAGTGCGTGAATCCTCGCGTAGGAAGGCCGACAACGTGCGCAATAACCGTCCTAAATCCGTACCACCCACCTCGCGGGCCAACCGAAGTGATTCACATACTCGGTCACCGATCGGGTCGCTCAGCTCATCCTTGAGGCCATCCAAGCTTTCAGCGAAACGCCCCGTAACCCGATAGTCGGCGGCGAACGTGCTGAAAGCGGGCCGCAGCGGCTCTGGGCCGCGGGTAGCCAACGCCGCCACGGCCTCGGGCAGCGACAACCCTGCCCGCACCCCAGACGCAAGGTTGTCAACCACCTCCGGCCAGATATCTCGCAGCTCCCGCAGCCGACGGTTCCGCATCCCTCGCACGGCCGCGGTCGGTGCTAGAAAACCAAAAATTCCGAAGCACACCGCCACCGAAATGCTGCGAGTCAGCACCACAACCAAGAATGTTGCCACCAACGCGGCACCTACCTGCACCCCCAGTAGCTGCCACGCCGAAACACCACGCACTTCAGCTTGGCGCAGCAGCTGCCCGCGACGCCGCACCCACCGTGTCATTAAGGACACGGCCTCCGGCGGTTTCATCCGTGTTCCCGTATAGCCAAGCCACATCAACAGCCCACCGAGGCCCACGAGTAAACCCAAAAACAGCCCCACGATTAATCACCTGCTCCTGGCGCCGACATAGCCGCCCTGGCTTGGCTTATGACAGCTGGAGACCCGCTCGAACCGTGAGTACGGTTCGAGCGGCTGCGATCTGGGACAGCACCTTGGGCAAGCAACGCGGCAAGGTCATAGCCGGCATAGCCGAATCGCTGTGGATGCGGCGGAAATCCCCCCGCCCGCACGAGTGCACCACGGGATGTGGTGAAGATGTCGGCAGTTTCGATGATTTGACCCTCGACTCGGCCCGGTAACGCAACAATCTCCGTCACCCTGCGACGCCCGGATGCCTCTAACGCCACATGCACGATCAGGTCGACGCTCGTCGCCACAGTCGGCACCACAAAGCTCGCTGAAATATTTTCTCCAGCCAGCAACGGCAGGGTGCACAGCTTGGTCACGGCCTCACGCGCGGAATTGGCATGCAGCGAACACATGCCGGGTAGGCCGCTGTTGAGCGCAATCAGCATGTCCAACGCCTCAGCCTGCCGAACCTCGCCGACCAGGATCCGAGACGGACGCATCCGCAACGCCTCGACCACCAATCGGCGGAGCGGGATCTCCCCGGCGCCTTCCAGATTCGGCTGACGCGTCTGCATGGCAACCCAGTCGGGCAAGCCAAGCTGCAGCTCGAACACCTCTTCGCAGCTCACGACGCGCTGGGTGGCCGGAATCGCCGAGGCAAGGCAGCTCAGCATTGTGGTTTTCCCGGCCTGGGTACCGCCGGCCACGATGATATTGAGTCCGGCCGCCACGGCAGCTTCCAGGAACCGGGCCGCCGCTGGAGTCAAGGTTCTTAAGGCAACCAGCTGGTCCAAGGTGTGTGCCCGAAGCACAAATTTGCGGATGTTCACTGCCCAGTGCTCGCGGGTGATGTCAGGAATTACCACATGCAGACGGGAACCATCCGGAAGCGTCGCGTCCACAAACGGAGTAGAAAGATCTACCCGGCGTCCGCTGTATTTGAGCATCCGCTCCACCAGGTCCTTGATGTGATCGGTGGACAGCATGGTGGTCGTGAGTTCACTACGACCGGCTCGAGCCACGAACACTTGGCCAGGCCCGTTCACCCAGATCTCCTCGACAGCCGGGTCGTCGAGGAATCTTTGCAACGGCCCCAACCCGGCAACCGCGTCGAAAACCGTGCGAGCGGTAGCCTGTGGGTTCGCTATGACTGGTTGGGTGCCACCGAACGCCTGCTCAGCATGTTCCGCAAGTACGTCGGCAATGATGTGGTGCACTACGTTGGCTTGGGAAAATGGGTCCACACCACGGCGTCGGATCTGCTCGCGAACCACGGACTCGATGAGCTCCACCACACCAGTGGGGGCAGTCGCTACCGGCGAATCTGGCGGTCCGCTTGGTGCGGAAGCAGGTGCGGGTACGGTTGCCGCCTGGCGAACAGGCGGCTGGGCGCTCTGGTTCGCCGCGCGCCCTGGCTGGACGGGCTGCGGCACGCTCGGACGCGCAGGGGCCCATGCGCCTGGAGATGCGCCCGCTGCGGTAGGCAAGGAATCAGTCATCGAGGAGTCACCCTAGCGAAACTAGGCGCCTTAAGGGATAACTCTTCGGTGATCCTGTGGAAAAGGATGAGGAGATCTAGGCATTCCACTACGGTGGCATCGAGTTGTCGCACGTTTATTTCGGAGGAAGCCGCTGCACCTCCTCGCTCAAACTGTCAGAATGAACAACTGTGGCACAGGCAGATGATGACACGCCGATAGAAATTCGCTGTGAGAGTTTCCTCGTCGGTCTAGGACCGTTCACGCCACCGCAGGAAACAGCGGAGCTGTCTCGCAGAATCGACTACATGGTAGCCGAATATCGATACCTCGTCAGCGAAGTCAGAATGCTGTGCAACGCTACCCCGGTCGACCATCAACTTGGCGCTGAAGAAACCGCGGAGATTGAGCTTGATTTCCTGCGCCGGGAATTCACCGCGATCCCAAGCCAACTAGACAAATTCGTGGGAGAGCTGAGCGAGAGTCGGGGCAGAGTCCATGCGGCGGAGCAGAAACTGCTTGAGGCACTGTCCAGACTGACCCGTGTAGATGCATCAACCATTACGGCCGCTAATGCCATATCCGATTCCCAGCTTAGAGGCCGGCAACCCCTGGAAAAAGAGCTTCTGAGGCGAGCTCAAGCGCTTCACGGCAATCTGGATGGTTTGGCGTCCGCCGTCAAGTCGAATCAGGACCAGCTCACCGCCTCGCTGCGGTCGCTCCGTGCACTGCCAGATCGACTGAGCATGGGCTTTGACCCCGATCATGGGCCGCCGTGGCTTCGAGTGTTGCTCACTGATGGTACCGGCAGACAACACGCGATGGCAGTCCCACACATCCTTGGGCTCTTCGACGACCGAGACCCTGGGACTCCCACTATGGGGCGCGCTGCTTCGCTGCAGCCATTAAGCCAGCCCGCAGAGAAGAAGAGATTCCGCCTACGAAGCGCGAATCATGCGGCGAGAAGGCACGGTGCACAGCACGATGATGTCCGGCGAATGGCGGCAGAGCACGCTGAGCTGGCGGAGCAGCACGGCTGGGGGAGCAGCACGGCTGGGGGAACTATCAAACTGCCTTCACGCGTGCCGCTAACGGTTCGACGCCAACCAGCCCAGTCGGAAACCGAATTATCCTCGCCAGCCTGACTGGAATACCAGTGCCGGGCCGTCCCGGTAAAAGCGCAACCGGCGCGCTGCTACTCGTCCGGCCGCAAACACCCGGAGAAATAGCAGCATACTTATTCGTTGATGGCGATACGGGTTTTCTCGACCTTTCAACGACAGGAGTAGCCGAGGACATTTTCGCCGCACTTGATTCGGTTTCCCCGCTTGATCCGATCCCGCTTGACACCGATCGCAGAACCCTCAAACCCAGTTGCACCAGATACTCAGACATTGGCAAAGCCGCCATTTCGGCAGCGCTGACTGAAGCCCTTGCTTCTGGTCTAATCCAGAACCGTCCCACGATCAAAGCCAAGCGACGTAGCGGGCTCGGACTAACGTGGCCCCAGAGGTGGCGAGAAACAGCGGATGAAGCAGTCGTCGAAGGTATTTCAGCAATGCTCAAGGCGTACCGGAGATACCTTGGCGGTGCATACGTAAGTGCCTATCAAGCTGTTACCACACCGCTGGGTTCGCTGCCATCGTGGCCAGGTAGCGATACCGAGCGTGATCCACCTTTGACCCCGAAGGATCTGGCTACAGCCATGCTGCTTCACATCCGACGCGCACGACCCGACATAGCCGAACGAGCCTTGACACGCGCTGTTACCCCTACCGCTGGAATCTTGACAGTTCTTGCGGGCACCGGCAGAAGACAGCCACCCGGCGCCCTTCAACCAGCCCTTTCTCGCGCACCGGGGACATCGGCCTCGCCTGTGGATAGCCGACGCACTACAGGGGCTAATCAGGCAGGCTTGCCGGGTGAGCGTTCGGCTAATACTCCGCGCAAAGGGCGCAACCGACGCCCACGTTTTTAACGTCGCCGCCGCGCCGGAGACGCCGCTAGGGATAGTGGCGGCGCGGTTACTGGAGACCGTTGGAGCCTCGGCCGCGACGCCGATGTTCACGGCGGCCGGGCCGCTGGACCTTGGCGTTACCTTGGGCGAGAGCCCGCTTCGCGATGGAATGGTGCTCAGCGTCGGCACTCCACTTCCGTTAGCTCCCCCAACGCCCGGTCCGCGGCTGGTCGTGATCAGCGGTCCGGATTCCGGCAGTTTCGTGCCGCTACGACCAGGGGTCACCGCAATCGGCCGTGATCCTGGCTGCCAGCTGCAACTGCATGATCCAGAGGTCTCTCGCCGGCACGCGGTGATCACTCTCGACGCCGAAGGCGTGTGGCTCACCGACACTGGCTCGGCTAACGGCACCTTCCTCGCAGAAGGAGAAATCGACGACGCGGAGCTCGGCGGGACCAGGCTCGGGGAACAGGCCATACGACTCCCGCCGCACACGCTAGTGCGCTGCGGAGGCAGCGTGCTTTGGCTGACCACAACCGACCCTGAGCCGGAGTTCGCGGCGCAGTCGCCACCGCGGTTGACGCCACTGCCTACCCGTCCCACGCCCGAAGGCACGCTGGAGCTGCTGCGACCACCGCGGATCATTGCACCTACAGTGCCACCAACGATCACCTATCCCAACGCCCCTCAGCAGCTGGCGGCACCACCCGCTCCCTGGCTCGGCGTGATCCTCTCGGTCTGTCTACCACTTGCCTTGAGTGTGCTTCTGTGGTGGTTCATGCGCGACTCTATGGGTGTGGCCGGCGTTAGCATGCTCGGGTTCATGGCTCTGACTCCCGTGTTGATGCTCACCCAAGTCCTCACCGACCGATGGGGGAGACGCCGCGCCGCGCGAACCGCAAACGCCGCCCATCA
>JBBSOC010000098.1:0-5530 GCA_038260095.1 Mycobacteriales bacterium
CATCCTAGCGATCGGCTTACCCGACCCCAAAACCATCCTCACAGCCTCAACCCGAAACTCAGGAGTATAAACTTTCCTCATCATAAAACCTCCAGACAGTAACTTTAATGGATCACTGTCCAAAAAAACCGACACACCTCAGGCTGTTGGCGGGGCTGGAGCGTAAGAACGGCTGGACGTTGGCTGAGCATGCTGGTGCAGCGTGCCCGGATGGGATGCAGCGGCTGTTGCGGACCGCGGGCTGGGACGTCGATGGTGTGCGTGATGACTTGCGCGGATACGTGCTTGAGGCGCTCGGGGACCCCAGCGGGGTGTTCATCATCGATGAGACCGGGTTCCTCAAGAAGGGCGTTTGTTCGGCCGGTGTGCAACGCCAGTACACCGGGACCAGCGGGAAAATCGACAACTGCCAGTTGGGGGTGTTTTTGGCCTACGGGTCGGCGCGGGGTCGGGCGTTGATCGACCGGGAGCTTTACCTGCCCAAGTCCTGGATCGCTGACCCTGACCGGTGTGCTGCCGCCGGGATCGGCGAGGGTGCTGCGTTTGTAACTAAACCCGAGCAGGGTGTGGCAATGCTCGCCCGGGTGCACGAGACAGGGCAGCTGCGCGGCTGGGTGACCGCGGATGAGGCGTACGGGCAAAACCGCGGCTTCCCGGACTGGCTCGCCGGCCACAAGGTCCCGTTCGTGCTGGCCACTCGCAGCGATGACCTGCTCAGCTGCACCGATGGGCAACGGTATGAAGCCAAAAACCTGGTCGCCAGGGTCAGGCCGTGCAGCTGGGGACAGCGCAGCGCCGGACCCGGAGCACACGGCAACGGCTCTACGACTGGGCTGTCACAGTCCTTGATCCCGCTGGTCTTCCCACGGATTGGGGGCACTGGTTGCTGGTGCGACGCCAGCTCGACCCCCCGCCGGGCAAGAAACCCGAGCTGGCGTTCTACCGCTGCGCGGGACCGTCTGCGACGCCGGTCCCTGAGCTGATCCGGGTCGCCGGGGCGCGGTGGGCGATCGAGGAGTGTTTCCAGACCTCCAAAAACGAAGCCGGCCTGGACCACTACCAAGTCCGGGACTGGCGGGCATGGCACGCCCACATCACCCTCGCGATGCTCGCAGCCGCCTACCTCGCCGCCACCCGCGCCGCCGAACACGACCGTGATCGGGAGGCGAAAAAGGGGACCCAGCACCACTCGCGGCGCCCTGATCCCCTTGTCGGGCAACGAGATCCGCCGCCTGCTCGCCGCACTAATCCTCGCACCCACCATCTGCGTCAACAGCACGCTCCGCTGGTCACGCTGGCGCCGACGACGCCAACACCAAGCCCGCACCTGCCACTACCGCCGACGCGGCCACCGCCCACCATGACCCAACCGCCGTTGCAGTACTAGTACGGCAGCCGCACTTTAGAGCGGGTTTTTTCTGCGAATCGTTCGTGCGCGGCTTGCCGGGATACGCCAAGTACTAGGGCGATACGTGCCCAGCTGAAGCCGGCGTTACGTGCGGCACGGACTGCCGCTTCTATCTTCTGCTCGCTGGTTTTACGGGCGGCTACCGCTTCCCTCAAACGTAAGATCTGCGAAAGCTACAGGCGCGAGTTCGGCGGGGTCGACGGTATCAAGCCGCTGCTGAGCGCGGCTGGGCTGCGTGTCGTCGTTAGGACCTAAACCTGTTGCGCGGCGGCCGATACCGCGTCCACCGGTGTGGGTCGAGGGGATCAGGGTTTACTTGTAGGCCTGGCCGCGAGAGGCAACCCTAACCACAGTGACCACCAGATGGTCGTCAAAAATGTCGTACAAGACCCGATAGTCCTTAGCCGCCTTGATGCGATACCGATTCTGGTAGCCAGACATTTTCCGGACCCCATCCGGGCGCGGCTCACCCGCTAGAGCCCGGATCGCGTCCCTTACTCGACGTCTGATCTCTGGATGAAGCTTGCGAATTTCCTTTTCAGCTGACTTCGTAGCACGGATTGTGTACGCCACTAGCGTCCTTGCGCTTCAAGCTCGCGTAGTCCGGCCTCAACTTGCTCCCAGGGGACCGTCTCTTCGTCGGATCGCTCATCGGCTATGCGGGCATCCACGAGATCGTCGAGATCGTCCTGAATGGCTTCCATCGCGGCAAACCCTACTAGAGCGACTTGTTCAGGCACGAGTGCTATTCGCCGATCGCCGTGGGTCAGATACACCACGCGGCCGTGCTCAACGTCGTCTAAAGCTGACTCTGGCAGCTGTAAATCCGGGGGCAGTTCATATGCGATTGCCATACCACGACTGTACCCTCACCTGAGACCACAGTGGTAGGGATCGCGTTGACTCATCAAATATGCGCGCGTAGGTGGGGTGGGTCTATCCCTGTTTTTTCACTCAAGTGGCTACTGAGAACGGACTAAAGCCGCGTATCCGGGAGCTAGTACTTGCCGAGGCGGTTCCGCTGTGAGAAGCGATGCGGAGAGACTGGCTGACAGAACAACGCTTAAACGTGCGTTTTTTCGGTGAACCTTTGCCGTGCTGCTTGTTGCGCGATATGGTTTTATGGCTTTGGAGTTTTGGAGAAGTGGGTTTGGTGGATTTCCATCCGTCAGGCCCAGCGGCGGTCTATGGCGCTCCACGTCTGATGAGTTATCTCGTCAGTGAGGACCGGGTCCGCGAAGTCCATTATCTGGTCCAGAATGCTGGAGAAGCCTGCCGGGAATCGCTCCGGCGTTGTCTTGTCGAGGCTTTGCCTGCGTAGCCAACGGACCCATTGCGGTTGGGCTACATTGGCCCAGCCGTCTAGGACCACGCTCAACGGCCGAAGGTTGATTTTGCGATATTCAGCGACCCGTGCCATGGCGGCAAGAAGTTCCACACCCTCGATATCGTGACGGCGCACCAGCGCGTAGATGTCTGCGAAGTCGCGCATACGCGTGTTAAGCGGGCCTCGTTCTACGGCGGTAACGATTTTCTCCGCATGCACCATCGACAGTGGGTATCCGACGAGAGCGATCGGCCCATCGAGCAGCCGAGGCAGGCTGACGAGCTGTGGAGCCGGCGTAATCGGATCACCAACGCTGACGTCGACGTGGAAGGCAAGCTTCGCGCCGGCCAGGCGGGCCAGCAAACCGACCCGCACTTCACTGTAGAGGTCTTCATCTCCATCGCGGATGAGCTGGGCGGTCGCTGCGTTGGCGTCAAAGACCAAGCCATCGTCAAGCGAAACCTGTGCGATGGATCGCACAATCTCCAGTATACTTTCAGCGTTATTGGACAGGCCCCAGCCTTGCAAGTCGACACCGCGGGTTGCTCGCCGGCTGTCGTAGACAGCCAGCAGCACACCACCCTTGAGGGCAAGCTGGGTGGCATACCGTGAACCGGCGAGGCGGGCCAGGAAGCCTTCCAAGGCGTAAAACAGCAGTAGTTCGCCAGTGGGGCGGTGAGTGGCTATGGCCAGTTTTTGAAGGTCGAGGTAAACGCAACCAGCTATGCTGGCACGTGTAGGTCGGGTGCTCACAGCAGAGTTACCAGAGCTTGGCGCAGTCCCGGCTGAGCCGCAGGGAACTTTCGGGCCATGTCTAGCAGCTCGGCGGGTGTGCCGTCTGGGTGGTGTAACCACCGCTTTAGCGCGGTAATTGCCAGATCCTCCCCTTCGCGATGAGCTAACCGGAAGGCGTCGATAAGGCATCGCTGCGGTCCATAGAGGCCAATGTGTCTTTCGGCGTCCACGCGAAGTTCCGTACGACCGATATCAAAGGTTGTGGGGCTGAAGACGTGCCAAGTGACGGGTATGCGGGTCGCGGGTCGGCGGTAACCCCGAGGCAGCGCGATGTCGATGGCCGCAGGAATTTCATCGATCAGGCCGTGATGGGCCAGCGCAGAGATCAGGCATAGTGTTGCTTGGGGCGCCCGGTAGGCAATCTCTAGCAGGTCGATGTCGGTGGGATCGCCCGTATCGAAGCCTGCAGCATCGCTGCGCCGGTATAAGCCTCGAGCCAAAACCTCGACTAACCCCTCATCGCGCAGCCGGTATAGCGGCCGATCGGATAAACCCGAACGTATCGCTTGGCTGTAGGTAAATATGGCCGGAAGCATCTGCAGCCTTAGCTGCGTGGATGTCCCTGTCTTTCTTGCCATGAAGCTACGCTATCTGGAACGCAGGGAATCGTCTACATGCAGATGGGATCTGTAAACGTTTCCCTGCGACTTCGTATCCGAGCCCAGCTGAAGCTAGTGTTACGCGTGGCACGAACTGCCGCTTCTATCTCCCGTTGGCTGGTTTTATGGGCCGATACCGCTTTCTTAAACGTAAGATTTGTGAAGCTACGGAAGTGAGCTCGGCGGGATCAACTGTAACAAGCCCCCCGAGCGCGGCTGACAATCTCAGTAAACTCCTGTTCAGCACGGGGCATCTATCGTCACCTCCTCTGTGCTCGAGTAGCGAACCCTTCACGTGCCGGCATTGCCTGGATGATGGTCGCGTCATCTGGTTCTAGGGGATCGATAGTCACAAGCTCCAGCAGCGATCCGTTACGCGTGGGACAAATGAGTAAATCAGCAACGCTCCACTGCCATCGTGGTCGTGCAGCTCGACACGAAGTTTCGTGCGGCATGGTCTATCAGAGCATGAGGCGCATTTTAGGTACGCCATTGAGCGTAGTGTGGTGGGAAAGGTGAGCTCCGCTGAGGCGATTGGAGGGCTTTGATGGCTATTGATGTTGTCGCTCCGCATCGGCGTGTCACTGTTGTGGAGCTGCGATTGGGGCGGGAAAAACTTGTGCGCGCTGGACAACGCCGGGGGATTAGTAACATTCGGGTCTTTGGCTCGGTTGCCCGTGGCGAGGCTGATGAGCATAGTGACCTTGATTTATTGGTAGATGTTGCTCCGGGTCGGGGTTATTTCGATCTGGCTGGTTTCGCTCTCGATGTTGAGGATTTGATGCATGTTTTCACTCAAGTAGCTACTGAGAACGGACTAAAACTGCGTATCCGAAAGCGAGTACTCGCCGAAGCGATTCCGCTGTGAGAAGCGACGTGGAGAGACTGGCTGACATACTTGATGCGGCGGACAGGATTACTGATAAAGCTGCCGAAGGCCGAAATCTTTTCGATGAAGACGAGTACGTGCAGCTTGCTTTGGTCCATTTGGTGCAGATTATTGGAGAAGCGGCAAATCGGCTTTCTGGCAACATAATCGATGCCCACCCAGAGGTTTCATGGCGCCAGATCGTCGCTACGCGCAATCGCGTTGTGCACGGCTATTTTGAGGTTGACTTAGACATTCTTTGGACAGTTGTCACGGTTGAGATACCTAAACTTGCTCGGCAGATTCGTGCATTTGTTTTGCCTCAAGATTGAATTAAGCACGCCCTATCCCAACTGTTGGTATTCTTCCTGAATGGCGCGGGCTAGCGCGCTGCGGTTTTCGTCGGTCATCCAGCGTTGGCCGGAGGAGTCGATGTGGCCGTCGCGGCAGGAACCAAAGATTTCCCGCATTCGCATCCGGCTGCGCTCCAGTAGGTCTTGCCACCAGCTGGCCATGGACGCATCCGAACCGGG
>JBBSOC010000099.1:0-5408 GCA_038260095.1 Mycobacteriales bacterium
GCTTACCGTGAGGTGACATGAAAATCTTGGTGCTCAATGGCCCAAACATCGGACGACTTGGTACCCGAGAGCCCGATGTATATGGCCATGCCACATACGACAATCTCATTGACGTATGTCAAAAGGCGGCCAGCAAGCTCAACCTCAGCGTCGACGTCCGGCAAACTGATACCGAAGGACGTATGCTCACCTGGCTGCATGAGGCGACCGATGAAAGGTATCCGGTCGTGCTCAACCCCGCTGCGTGGACTCACTACTCCATTGCGGTACGCGATGCGTGTGCGGCACTGTCTGCTCCGCTAGTGGAGGTCCACCTCACCAATGTGCACACCCGCGAAGAGTTTCGCCGCATGTCGGTGATCTCACCTGTCGCGGCTGGCGTGATCTGCGGTCTCGGACTTGCCGGCTACGAGCTGGCGCTGCAGTGGCTTGCCACAGTCGAGCACCGGGAACCTCGGGAGCATCGCAGCATGTTATCTCTGGTAGACCCCTCCAACTAGAAACTCGTTTCCGGCATCGTCCAGCATTGCCTGGAGTCGGCGAGCCCGGATATATGTCTATCAGCGCTACCTCTAAACTAGCCGGCTATGACCTCAGTCCCTCCGCCTGTGCTGCCCAATACCACAACTGGACTCTCTCCTTCGCCGCTCTTGAACCCGCCGACCCCTTGGCAGCGGCTGTATCGACGCATGGCAAATCGACGCATCGCAATGAGTGGCTACGCGGTGGCCTTCGTGCTGCAGTGGGTGCTGTGGGGTCTTCCCGTGGACGTTTTTCTCATTTTTGCGTGGTTGTTGGCTGCGACACTGTGCTGGAACATTGCCCAGCCCTGGCGGTACCACCTCGCTTGGGTCCGGGACTGGGGACCCATTCTGGGCTTGTTACTGGTCTACAACGTTAGCCGCGGTTTTGCCGACCAGGGCACTACCGGTAGGCGTCTACCTCACGTTACCGAAATGATCAATGTTGATCGGGCGCTGTTTGGTGGAGAGCTACCAACTGCATGGTTGCAGCACCACTTCTTCGACCCAGACCACGCACACTGGTGGGATGTGGCGGTGTCGTTTATTTACATGTCGCATTTTGTGCTCAGTCTGGGTCTGGCTATCGTGCTCTGGCTGAAGCGGCGAGCGCTATGGGCCTCATTTATGCGTCGATGGTTCGCCCTGACGGCTATGGGGGTAACGACGTATTTTCTCTATCCAGCAGCGCCTCCATGGTGGGCAGAGAAAGCGGGAGTGTTGCACGAGAACATCGTGCGTATTTCCACCCGAGGATGGCAAGCGATTGGGCTGGGAAACACTGGCACGGTGCTGAACAGTGGCCAGCACCTTGCAAACCAAGTTGCTGCTATGCCCTCGCTACATTCGGCGTTCGCGCTATTGGCCGCCGTCTTCATCGGAAGCCTAGTTGCGAAGAAGTGGTGGCCGCTGCTTGCCGTGTATCCGATAGCTATGGGGCTGACTCTGGTGTACTCGGGGGAGCACTACGTCACCGATGTGCTCGTAGGCTGGGCTTACGTAGTCATTGTATGGCTGGCTGTAGCTGCCGCCGAACGCTGGTGGCGATCGCGGCAACAGAACGTGATGCCCCAGGAAGCTGCCGTGGCACAGGAACAAGCGCCTGTTACGTCTGCTGTAGCGAATGTAGGCTTGGAGAAAGTCTTGGAGCCCTCTATGCCCCGAGCGTGACGTTGCGGTCCCTTGGGATGCGAAAAACGACCTTGTTGTCACGCTAGGTAACCGCGCGACCGCTGTTCACCCTATAGACTCACGAGAGGATTTCCAGCTGTGCAAGTTCAGCGCACTGTGGTGGTTACCGGTGGAAATCGCGGTATCGGCTTGTCCATTGCGCGGCAGTTTGCCGCGGCAGGTCATCGGGTAGCTGTTACCCATCGGGGTAGTGACGCTCCCGAGGGGTTACTGGGAGTGCAATGTGATGTCACCGATACTGAGGCGGTAGATGCCGCTTTCGCGACTGTGGAGCGTGAGCTGGGGACGCCGGAGATCGTAGTCGCCAATGCTGGGATCACCGATGACACGCTGTTGTTGCGTATGAGTGAGGAGCAGTTTTCCCGGGTGCTTGACACTAATTTGACCGGGGCGTTCCGGGTCGCCAAGCGGGCCGCCGCAAAGATGGTCCGGGCTCGGTTCGGTCGACTGATTTTCATCTCCTCAGTAGTGGGACTTTCCGGCTCGGCCGGGCAGGCGAACTACGCCGCTTCCAAAGCCGGCCTGATCGGGCTGGCCCGCTCGCTGGCTCGAGAGCTGGGTAGCCGATCGATCACGGCCAACGTAGTGGCGCCGGGTTTTGTAGATACCGAGATGACTGCTTCTCTGCCGGAAAGTCGGCGTAGCGAGATCTTGAGCTCAATCCCTCTACGCCGCTATGCCGCACCCGAGGAAGTGGCGGCGGTGGTGAGCTGGTTGGCTAGCGATGCGGCCGGTTACGTCACCGGTGCTGTAATCCCCGTAGACGGTGGCCTGGGCATGGGCCATTAGTGCCCTGGTGCCGTTGTTATGCATCTGTATGAAAGGAACCTCATCGTGACGCAGAGCTCATCCACTGGCCGTGGCGGCATTCTGGCTGGAAAGCGACTCCTGGTTACCGGGGTGATCACTGAATCATCCATCGGTTTCGCTGTAGCCAAGCAAGCGCAGCTACAAGGGGCCGCTGTGGTGCTCACCGGCTATGGTCGCGTTTCGCTGGTCGAACGGGTCGCAAAGCGGCTACCTGAGCCGGTGCCGGTGGTGGAGCTTGACGTCACTAATGACGAGCACTTGGCCTCACTGGCTGATCGGGTGCGCGAACACATTGACGGCCTTGACGGGGTGTTGCATTCGATTGGCTTCGCCCCCCAGAGCTGCTTGGGCGAGAATTTCCTCGAGGCTCCGTGGTCGGATGTCTCGGTCGCGCTGCACACGTCCACCTACTCCATGCAGTCGTTGGCTAAAGCTGTGCTGCCACTTATGCCCGATGGCGGCTCAATCGTGGGGCTGGACTTCGATGCCCGTCAAGCGTGGCCAACCTATGGCTGGATGGGAGTCGCCAAGGCGGGGCTGGAATCATGCACCCGGTATTTGGCCCGTGAACTGGGCCCGAAAAACATTCGAGTGAACCTGGTTGCCGCAGGACCGATTCGCACCATGGCTGCCCAGCACATTCCCGGTTTCGATGAGTTCGAGACGGTGTGGACCTCTCGTGCACCACTGGGTTGGGATGCCAACGATCCAGAGCCGGCCGCCAAGACCGCGGTGGCGTTACTCTCGGATTGGTTGCCGGCGACCTCTGGTGAGATTGTGCATGCTGATGGCGGCTTTCACGCCGTTGGAGCATGATCGCATAGCTCGGGGGACCACATGTTGGATGCGTTGCTGCTGGTGTCGTTCGGCGGACCAGAGGGTTTTGACGAGGTTATGCCGTTTTTGCGCAACGTCACTCGTGGCCGCGGGGTTCCTGAATCGCGGCTGCAAGCCGTGGCGGAGCACTACTATCACTACGGCGGGGTGTCCCCGATCAATGAGCAGAACCGCTGCCTGCTCGCGGCGGTCTCGGCCGAGCTCACCCGTCACGGCCTCGAGGTGCCTGTGTACTGGGGTAACCGAAATTGGCGGCCCTACCTGTCCGACACCGTGGCCCAGATGTGTAGTGAAGGAGTGCGGAGCGCGGCGGCGTTCGTCACTTCGGCTTATGGTGGATACTCGGCGTGTTGGCAATACCGTGAAGATATTCGAGCCGCGCAGGAAGCGGTAGGTGACGGTGCTCCGCGGATTGTGAAACTTCGCCAGTACGCGCACCATTCGGGTTTCATCGATCCGTTAGCTGATGGTGTGGCCCACTGCTTAAAGCAGCTTCCTGATCGTCGCCGTGCTACCACGCGCGTGTTGTTGAGCGCACATAGCATCCCGACGGCAATGAATGAGCGCAGCGGTGAAACTGGTCGTCGCTATGAGGCTCAGCTTCGGCGTACTGGCGAGCTCGTAATGTCCGCGGTCGACCCCCAACTGGGCTGGGAGCTGGTCTGGCAGAGCCGCAGTGGTGCACCATCCACTCCATGGCTAGAACCAGACGTCAACGACCGTATTCGTCAGCTGGCCGCAACAGGAGTCACTGACGTGATCGTTAGTCCCATCGGATTTGTCTCCGATCATATGGAAGTACTGTGGGATCTCGATAAGGAGGCGGCAGCTACAGCCAAAGAAGTCGGAATTGGGTATCAGCGAGCGGCCACGCCGGGCACCGATCCTCGCTTCGTCTCCATGGTGCGAGATTTGTTTATCGAGGCTTCAGAGCTCGAGCTGCCGCTGCCTCCAACCATGCCGCCAACAATGGATCGCGACAGCTGCGGATTGGCCTGCTGCCAGGCGTAACCCTGCAGCGTTTTCAGGTGCAGTATTTTCAGGGAAAGTGCCTCCGTAAAGTGGGATTTGTCGATGTTTCCTGGGAAACCGTCGGAAGTCTTGGTTCTCGACGTGCGGTGGTTTCGAGCGGAGAGTTGATTGTGGCGGTGTACACGTGGCGAGCCGCTGTAGTAATGCTGCGCAGTGCAGCCGCGCGAGCCACCATGTCGTGGCTACTGACACCGCCGCCAGCCTGATCCAGGCTGGCGATCTCGGCAATGCCTAGTACAGCTGTGGCGCGACTTAGTCGGAGCCGATGCCTCGCGGTGTAGCCGGGTGGAAGCGTTGGGCTATTCGTGCCGCCGCGTCGTAGGACGCCGAGTTGTTCAGCTTGTTCGGGCTGCATGCGGCCGATCTCTAATCGATCTAGCAGTGCTGTGGCCGCGTGTAGCGTCTCTACTAGCTCCGTGTCAGCCTCCGAGGGTGTCACAGTGTCTATTGGGGGATTAGCCCAGCTGGGAAGGCGAGACGGTGTTACTAGTGTCGCGGTAGTTGCCGGCATAAGGAAACGGTGCCAGGTCACCATGCGTCCAGGCACGGGGTCCACAACAAGCCCCAGCAACGGGGCAATGGAGCTGGCTGCCCAGACAACTGCGCAGCCAGAATCTACAGCAGCGGAGATGAATCGTCGTGCTATGGGAGGCGCGCTTGCCGAATAGGTGGGAAGCCCACGAGTGTCGCCTGGAGTAGGAAGTACAAGCCGTATGTGGTCGGGTTGAGCGGAGTCGAGCGCGCCCAATGCCTGAATCAACGGCTCAGCATGCTGAGTGAGGAGTTGGTCGGTGCTGGCCGTGTTCGTCACCATGTGCTCATGCTCAGCAAGTTGGGCAACGGAGCGCTCGATGTGCGCAACAACTTCGCCCAGCCCTACCAGGCTGGCGCGCCAAGCCCGAACCCAGGCCGTCATCGTGGCCGAGAAGGTAACGCGTGTCAAAGCTGAAGGTTCGGGGGCTGGCATGCGGCCATTTTACTCTGCATCATGGATGGCGCGAGGGGCCGCTTTATTTA
>JBBSOC010000100.1:0-5382 GCA_038260095.1 Mycobacteriales bacterium
TCGCCACAGAGGTGCGGGAGCGCTCGGGCCTGGCGGTGCTGGTAGCCGAGCCCGGTGGCGGCAAGTCCACGCTGATGGGCGGTGTTGCCTACCTAGCGGCACGGCGCGGTATTTCTACAACATTGCTGGATCCATCCGGTCCGTTGGCGCGGTTGTGTGAGCTGCCCGAACTCGCGCCCTACAGCAAGGTGTATGACCTCACGCGCGGCGAGCCGGGAACGTTGGCGCCGTATTCGTTGATTCCCACCCCGCAACGCGAGCACTTTGCCGACGACGCCGCGCACCGCTCCGCGATTGCCGCCGCGCGAGCCGAACGCAAGGCGCTAGCCACCGACATCTGCACAATGCTGCTGCCGCCCCAAGTGGCTCGAGAGCGGTCCACCCCGATTCTGCTACAGCGTGCGGCGCGTGCTGTGGACCCAGAAGAGTCGGCCACGCTCGATGATGTACTGCAGGCACTGCAGGACGCGAGTGCCGAGGGCGCCGAGCTTGCCGAGACGCTTGGCGACGTGCGAGACATGCCGCTGTCGCGGTTGTTCTTTGGCGCGGCGCCCGACTCAACCGGCGAGACTGACGCCGTGCTGTCGGTGATCACCATGGCCGGTTTGGCGCTGCCGGACCTATCCATCGATCGGGAGTACTGGCAGATCGAAGAGCGCATGGCGCTGCCGATGCTGCACTTGGCTACCGCGTTCACCACCCGTCGCGCCTACGGACTGGGTATGGCCGAACGTAAACTGGTTGGTCTGGACGAGACACACTTCCTGTCGGGCTGGGGCTCTGGGCGTGCGTTGTTCACGCGTCTAGCCAGAGATTCGCGTAAATGGAACATTGCCGCGCTTGCCGCTAGCCAAAATCCCATCGACATCTTGGGCCTGGACGTGCAAAACCTGGTCTCGACAGTTTTTGTTGGCCGCATTGCCGAAGATCCTGAAATTGCCGAGCAGGCGCTAAGGATGCTCAGCATCGAACGGGGCGTGGGCTATGAAAATACTCTTGCGCAGCTCTCGGTCGCCCATATGGGCAGTCAGGACCGTTTGGGGTATCGCGAGTTCATCATGCGCGATGTTGACGGCCGGGTGCAAAAGTTCCGTGCGGATCTGTCCTACGTTCCGGGGTTGCTAGACGCGCTCGACACCACGGCCAAATCACCCAATGCTGATCGGACTCGGCTCCCCAACGAGCTGCTCGATTCATCAGATGGGCGGGGTTGATCCGCGTGCTGCGCTCTAAGCCCTTGCCGGCCTCGTTGCGTCCGCTGTTTCTGCGGTGCCGAGTGCTGCTCCTTACGGTGTTCATTGGTGTGGGCGCTGCGTTGTTCCTGCCCACTGGGCAGCCGGCCGCGCAGGCCGCGTGCAGCCTGACGAGCCCGCTGGAGTGTTTGCCTGGCGGTGATCGGGTGGCTTCAAGCCTGGACTGCAAGGAATCTCCGCCCGCATCCGGACCCAGCAGCGGTCTGGCGGGATGGTTTCTTCGACAGCCGAAGAATCCATCGGCTAAAGATCCTTTCAAAGGCTCCGCGGGAGTCTCCACCTATGATGCATATGGCTACGCCGGGCTCAGCTACACCACCTACGACCTGGGGTGTGGTCCGGGGGCGGTGCGAGATCCCTCGGCGCTTACCACCAACACGATCGCCAATTTGCTCTACTCACCGGCGATGTGGTTGGTGGCATTAGATAACAGCGTGCGCGAGTACGCCTATCAGCCCAATTCCATGTGGGGTTGGACAGACCAGCTGGTGGCGCGCGCCTCGAGCGCGCTTGCCGACCGGGTCTTCAACGTCTGGGGTGTGCTCGTACTGGGCATCGTAGGTGTGTGGCTGCTGTGGGGCGCGCGAGGTGGAAACATGTCTGCCGCGGTAACTACGGCTGGTTGGGCGCTGTTAGTGATGGCGTTAGTTTCGGCAGTAGCGGCGTGGCCGCTCAATGCCTCGCGCGCCTCCGACTCCACGTTGACAAGTGTGCTGGGCAGCGTCAGTGGTGCCATGGCCTCCAGCGTGGGCGGAGCCGACGACCGTCCACCGGCAGTGCGTGCCAGCGGAGTAATGACTCAAACTGTGCTATATCAACAGTGGCTGCGCGGCACATTGGGTAGTTCAGATAGCGATGTGGCGAAAAAGTACGGTCCAGATCTCTATCGTGCGCACGCGATCTCTTGGTATGAGTCCAAGAAGATGCAGGAGAATCCCAATACCCGCTCGGCGATCTTCGCCGATAAGACCAAACTGTGGGCGACTACCGCGGCAAAGGTCAAGGCCGAAGATCCCGAGGCGTATGAATACCTTGTGGGACGTAAAGGCACAGAGCGTGTGGGTGCGGCCATGCTGGCGTTGATTTCAGCGGTCGTGGTCACCCCGTTTGACTTGATGGCGTCAGTGTTGGTGCTCGTGGCCTTCTTGATCATTCGGCTTGCGGTGGCCTTTTTGCCCGCGATTGGCACCATCGGTATTTTGCGGCCGGCGTCGGGTCCGCTGCGGAACATGCTGCGTACTGTGGTGGCGGCGATCATCAACTGCGTAATTTTTGGTATCGGCTCAGCAGTATTCCTGCTTGCTGTTGAGGTGATTACGGGAACCTCGTCGCTTGCCGGCTGGCAGCAAATACTGCTCATGTGGCTCACAGGGGTGATCCTGTGGCTATTGCTGCGCCCATATCGCCGGCTCACCCAGCTCACCGGTGTTGACCCAATGAGCAGCCTGACCGGCGGTGTTGGACGGATGCACCAGCGTGTCTTCGGGGAGCTCCGCCGGCTTTCCGTGGCGGGCATGGGCGCAGTCGGAGGGAACGCAGCAGCGGAATCCCAGCCACGGCTTGCCGCCTCAAGTTCCGATGCGTTACGTAGCCGGCCCGAGACCTGGAGCCGAGGCTTCACGCTTGCCGCGGCGGCGGTTGGTGGACCGGCGGCCGCAGTGCTGGGGGCCGCGGACTCCACGGCGAATACAGCTTCGGGCGTGCGGCGTGATGCAGACGTAGATAGGGCGGCTGGCGTTGCGCTGCCGGCGCAACGACGTCCCAGCGACGATCGACTACCGGATCGCTACCGCCACCAAGACGCTGGGGATACCACATCTGCGTTGGTCGACTATCCGCGGATCGCTATTGGCTCTGCTGGAGAAAGTCATCCCATATACCAGCCGGGTCGTCCAGAAAATGCTAGCCGAGCCAGTTTGCCACTGATCGGTGGGCTACCGATCGGGAATGCTGAGATCGGTGGGCTACCGATCCGGGATGTCGAGGCTGCATCGCGGGAGCTGGTCGAGGCGCGGCCGGAGGCAGCGTCGCGGCCCTCGGATCAGCGGGTAAGCAGCGCGAAGCGGTCCGGCGAGCAATGACTGATGGCTCTAGTGGTTGGCGGCCGAATCTAGGTTGGCGCGGCGGGATCGCGGGAGGTTTAGCCGCGCTGGTGGTGACAGTGCTCATCATTGCCCGGCTTGGCGGTGATGACGCATCAGAATCTGCCAGTGACCACGGTGTGACTGCGATACCGCACCGTGCCGGCAATGACAGCAATGCCGGCAATGACAGCGTTGCTGGGGCGCCACAGAGTGTTCCAGCCGAGGCTTTGCGTACAGTGGACCGTTTTGTGCGGGCTTGGGTGCGGCCCGCACCGGGAGTGAGCGCACAGCAGTGGTGGCAGCGCGTAGCGGCGTTCGCTGAACCGTCATTCGCTGAACAACTCAAGCTCACCGACCCTGATCGAGTTCCTGCGCGGCGGGTGGAATCAGCGCCGGTAAGTAGATCCCACACCCGAAATCGGGTAGTGGCGCAGGTGCGTACCGATGCGGGCATCGTTGTAGTTACCTGCGTTGTGCTGGGCGGTGACGAGGAAACCGGTGCCAAGGCTGCGCAGGTCTGGAAAGTGAGCGACATCGATACCGACTCCACTAGTGCCGCGTCCGCCGGCACCACAGCACAAGGTTGACGCTATGCCTGAACCGCTCGCGGAGGCCGAAGACAGGCTGATCGAGTTTTATACAGCACAGTTACAAGCGCGGCGGCGTTCACACACGGTGGGGCGCCGAGTGCTGTGGGTGTTAGCCGGGTTGATCGTTATCACCATGTTTGTGTGTGGTGGTTTAGTACCGGCGTTGTTTCCGTCGGAAACTAGCGGTGGGGGGAGCAGTGCAACATCGCTGAGTTGCGGCATAGATATTGCTGATGTACAGGTGCCAGCCACCGACCTTGGTGAGCTCGTGCCCGAGCAGGTGGACAACGCGCGAACCCTAGTAGCAGTGGGCACTCGGTTGGGGGTGCCGCCGCGCGGTTGGGTGATTGCGGTCGCCACCGCCTTACAGGAGTCGAAGCTGCGCAATCTGCTTAACCGTGGCGCGGCCAACGATTACGATTCGGTAGGACTCTTTCAACAACGGCCTTCGCAGGGTTGGGGTACCCAGGCGCAAATTTTGAACCCCAGCTATTCGGCTGAGAAGTTTTACCGCAAGCTGCTGGCGGTGCCTGATTGGCAGCGGATGCAGCTGACGCAGGCGGCGCAAACTGTACAGCGATCAGCGTTTCCCGCGGCCTACGCAAAATGGGAACCGTTGGCCGTGCATCTCGTGCTGCGCGCTGCGGCAGCAGGCAATCACACCAATGACAAGCCATCGGCAACGGCTGATTCGCGGGGCGCAGCTACTACAACACCTACTGTGATGCCTACCGTAAGCACAACCGCAAATACTCCACCCGCGGTCGCCGTCAATGCGCTGCGATCGTGTGCTTCACCGGGGGAAATCAGTGGTTCAGGTTGGGCGCTTCCGCTGCATGGGCGAGTAGGCAGCGGCTTTCGTACCGCTGATCGACCCGATCATCAAGGAATTGACCTGGTGGCCCCTCGAGGGAGCACAATTCGGGCCGCGGGGCCCGGCACCGTGATCGTATCGGGCTGCAACGCCAGCACCGGCAACTGCGATACCGATGGCAGTTTAGACGTGGCTGGCTGTGGGTGGTACGTGGAAATCGGCCATGGCAGCGGAGTTGTCACCCGGTACTGTCACATGGTCGCCCAGCCGGTGGTTTCCGTAGGTCAACAGGTCGCTACAGGTGATCCGCTGGGTGCAGTGGGTAGCAGTGGAAATTCCACCGGCCCACATTTGCATTTTGAGACGAGAATCAACGGCGAACCTGTAGATCCCACCGCTTTCCTCGGCGCGCGCGGCGTCGGCCTGAGCGGTAAAACTGAGTAGTGCATTTTTCCCAAGTTCTCCTAACTTGGCAAAAATTTTTATCGTGCACCACCTCCTTAGAGGGTGTTTTGAAACTTAGGGTGGTGGGGTGTTTCGTGCGAGTCGCCGTGACATGAGCATGATCATTGCGATGTAGGTGATGGTTTCGTGGGTGGCGGGTAGGCGTTCGTAGTCACGGACGCATCGTCGGTAGCCCA
>JBBSOC010000101.1:0-5255 GCA_038260095.1 Mycobacteriales bacterium
CCAAGGCAGAAAGCCTTGGCTTTAGTTGCAACCTTGGCTTCGCTGGTCGTGCGGAGCGATTGATCCTGATCGCAATCGCTGCTCTGCTGTGGTCGGCGGGAGTGTCCCTGGCGCTTGATGTGGCGGTGTGGTTACTGACTGCTCTGGCCGCGTTCACCATTGGGCAGCGCTGTTTCACTGTCTGGCAACAGTCCCGCGAGCCGCTGGAGCAGAGTTCGACGTGAAGTCAGCGTTCGAAGCTGCCGCGTACACCGCTGGCTGGCGTGCCGTGCGAGCGCTTCCGGAACCGGTGGCGCGTGCCGTGTTCCAGCGCGGCGCCGATGCCGTACTGCGACGCAACGGTCAGGCGGTGCGGCGACTACGGGCGAACCTAGCTCGAGTGCTGCCGCCGAATATCACACCTATCGAGTTAAGCGCTGCGGTGGAAGCCGGCGTTCGCTCCTATGCCCGCTACTGGATGGAGGCGTTTCGGCTGCCGACCTGGTCGCCGCAGCGCGTTCTCAACAACTTTGTGCTCGATAACCCCGAGCGTCTCTTTCAAGCTTACGCCCAAGGGCGGGGCGTAATTGGCGTCCTGCATCACTCGGGGAACTGGGACCACGCAGGAGCGTGGGCGTGCGCTAGCGGAATGCCTGTGACCACCGTAACCGAACGGCTCAAGCCCGAGGCGCTCTATCGCCGTTTCGTGCGTTACCGCGAGGGGCTGGGCATGGAGATCCTTCCATCCAGCGGGGGAGTTCAAGCGCCGCTGGATGTGATGACGCGGCGGTTAGAAGAGGGCAGATTAGTGGTGCTACTCGCCGATCGTGATCTGTCTCGGCGTGCTATCGACGTCACCTTTTTTGGCCGACCCGCGCGCATGCCTGCCGGACCCGCGCTGCTGGCGCTACGTACAGGTGCGCCGCTATTGGTGGTCTCGCTATGGTTCGACGGTAAGGTTTCTCGCGGTCGCCTACATCCAGCTCTTCCGATTCCAAGCAGCGGTGATAGCCGATCCAAAGTAGCGCTAATCACCCAGTGCATGGCAGACAATTTCGCTGCTGGAATCGCGGCGCATCCACAGGATTGGCATATGATGCAGCGGCTTTGGCTTGACCACAAGGCAGCTGCGGCGTCGCAACCGGCACCGAGTTTTCCCTCGGAGAGCTGAGCATGTCCGATTCGGCGGGTGAAACAAGCCAGATTTCTGGCGTTGACACCGCGCTCCGCATTGGCATGGTCTGCCCCTACGCCTTTGATAGCCCCGGTGGTGTACAGGCGCACGTACGTGAACTTTCTGAGGCGCTACGCCAATTCGGCCACCACGTTTCAGTGCTTGCTCCGGTGGATGACGAATCTGCTGTGCCGGAATACGTAGACTCGCTGGGTCGAACCATTCCGGTGCGATACAACGGCTCAGTAGCGCGAGTAGCGTTTGGACCGCTATCGCTGAATCGAATCCGCAAATGGTTGCGTAACGGTCATTTTGATGTGCTGCATGTACACGAGCCGATGGCACCGAGCGCGGCCATGCTGGCATGTCTAGTAGCACGTGGGCCGATCGTGGCCACGTCGCACGTTGCTAAGCATCGTTCCCGGACGGTGGCCGCGGCGCATATGGCACTGCAGCCGATCTTTGAGAAAATCACTGGTCGGATAGCGGTGTCGGCGTTGGCTCGGCAGTTTCAGGTCGAGCATTTTGATGGTGGTGGCGTGGAGATCCCCAACGGGGTTGCCGTGGCCAAATTTTCTCAAGCCGAACCCATGCCAGGGTGGCCCGGTACCGGTGGGTCTTTAGGTTTTTTGGGCAGGTTCAACGAGCCGCGCAAAGGATTTGCGCTGTTGGCGGAGGCATTTATAGCTCTAGCGGGCCAGCGTCCCGAACTTCGGCTATTAGTGGCTGGCCCGGGTGACCAGCGAACCGCGCTGGCAGCTATTCCTGAACAGATCCGCCACCAGGTCACCATGCTAGGTGCGGTATCGGAACTCGACAAGGCTCGTATGCTGCGCAGCGTTGATATATATGTCGCACCGAATCTAGGCGGGGAATCGTTTGGCATGGTGCTTACTGAGGCCATGGCTGCCGGAGCAGCAGTGCTGGCCAGTGATCTCGATGCGTTTCGAAACGTGCTCAACAGCGGCGGGCAGTATGGCGAGGCAGAATCGGCCGGAGAGCTATTTCGCGCGGGAAGCGCAGAGGATCTAGCCCGGGCGCTTGACGCGCTACTGCGGGACCCGATCCGTCGCACTGTGCTAGCGGCTCGCGCTCGGCAGACGGTTGCACAGTTCGACTGGCCGATTGTGGCAGCTCAAGTGCTTGAGGTCTACGCTGGCGCGATCGCGGCAGCTCCAGCGCGCGTGGAGCCCGAAGCCGATGCCGAGGTAGTAGCCGCGAAGCGACGGCTTCCCGCGGAACTCGTTCGTTGGCTGCGAGCATAACCCGTGCTGTGTTGCCGGTAGCTGCCTGTAGCTGTCCGTAACTTGTGCCAAGTTTCCGGGATGGCTGATAGGGCTGCCGATTCAGTACCATGACCGATTATGGATTACTGGCTGAGCGCGGTTTCGCTGGTCAGCGCGTGGGTACTGTACGTTACGTGGTTAGCGGCACGGCTCCGTCGTCTGTACGTACGGGTTGATGCCGCGTCTCGTGCGCTCGATGCGGCGCTCGTTCGCCGCGCGCTGGGGGTTGCCGAGCTGGCCGTAATGCAGCCGGTAGCGCTAGGCAGTAGGGCCGACGCCACCGAGCTGGCTGCCCACGGGGCACTGCGTGCGCTAGCTGAGGATCGAGAGGCCGCCGAAAGTGAGCTGACTAGGGCCGTGCAGGATGCTCTGTGGTCGGCAGTCCTGCAATCGGGAGCCTTGGAGTCGAGGGAGCTGGAGAGCGGATTTACCGAGATTCTAACCCAAAATCGCAGTGTGGAGACTGCTCGGGCCCTGTACAACGACGCTGTGCGTGACATGTGTGCGCTACGCCGCCGCTGGCACGTGCGAACGCTTCGGCTGGCAGTGCATCGGCGACGCCCGACATACTTTGATATTGATGCCACGCTTACCACAGCATTGCCGCAGCCATCAAGCACAGCTACTCCAGTGGCTGGCCCGCGGAGTTAGCGGAGGCAGCAGCTGGGTATCGTCAGTTTGTGTCTAACGTTTCCCCCACCGGCTCATCCACAGGTTCACCCAATGGCAGCGGCTCAGGTACGCCTGAGCTAGGTACCATGCGGGTCAAACGCGGCATGGCCGATATGCTGGTCGGCGGCGTCATCATGGACGTGGTCACTCCCGAACAAGCCAAGATCGCTGAAGATGCCGGTGCTGTGGCCGTGATGGCACTTGAGCGCGTGCCGGCCGACATCCGTGCGCAAGGCGGAGTCGCTCGGATGAGTGATCCGGACATGATTGATGGCATCATTGCCGCGGTCTCTATTCCGGTTATGGCCAAAGCCCGGATCGGTCACATAGCCGAGGCTCAAGTGCTGCAAGCTTTGGGCGTTGATTACGTCGACGAATCCGAGGTGCTCACACCGGCCGACGAAGCCCACCACATCGATAAGTGGCGGTTCACCGTGCCGTTTGTCTGTGGCGCGACTGGCCTGGGGGAGGCGCTGCGTCGAATTGCCGAGGGCGCGGCCATGATTCGTTCCAAAGGTGAAGCCGGTACTGGCAACGTAGTGGAGGCAACACGGCACATGCGCGCCATCGGATCGGCGATCCGCCGGTTGAGCACGCTGGCTGAGGAAGAGCTCTACGCCGAAGCCAAGCAGCTACAGGCTCCTGTGGAGCTCGTGCAAGCAGTCGCACGGCAGGGCGCGCTTCCGGTGGTGTTGTTCACCGCGGGTGGCATTGCCACACCAGCTGACGCCGCCATGATGCGGCAGCTGGGGGCGCAAGGGGTGTTCGTCGGCTCCGGCATTTTCAAGTCAGGTGATCCCGCGCGGCGAGCGAGCGCGATAGTGAAAGCCACCACGTTCTACGACGATCCTGATGTGATCGCAGAGGTTTCGCGCGGGCTGGGGGAGGCCATGGTGGGTATCAACCTGGCCGACGACCGCTCCGTGGGTTCCCCGCTTCCGCGCTACGCTGATCGTGGTTGGTAGAACCGCGCAGTCCGGTCCCACAGTCCGGCCACGGGTGGGGGTGCTCGCGTTCCAGGGCGATGTGAACGCCCATCTGGCCGCTCTGACCGCCTGTGGGGCGGAGGCGAGCCTGCTGCGGCGACCCGGCGAGCTCGATCAGCTTGATGGAGTGGTGATTCCCGGAGGCGAATCCACCACGATCGGCGCGTTGGCACAAACGTTTGGCGTTTTTGAACCGCTACGCGAACGTATCTGGGCAGGGATGCCGGTGTTTGGATCGTGTGCGGGAGCCATTCTGTTGGCGAGCCACATCACCGACGGTCGCCCGGATCAGCACTGCATGGCGGGGATCGACATGGTGGTGCGGCGTAACGCGTTTGGCCGTCAAGTCGACTCGTTCGAAACCCGGTTATGTGTCGCTGAGATCACCGAACCCAATAGCGAGCCACTACTCGCGGTGTTTATTCGAGCGCCTTGGATCGAACACGTCGGCGCGGACGCTCGAGTGCTGGCGCGCTACGACGGTAAGATCGTAGCTGTCCGGCAGGGTGATGCACTAGCGACAGCGTTTCACCCAGAGATCACCGGCGATCATCGGGTGCCTCAGTACTTTGTCGATATTGTCGCCATGCATGTGCGCGCTGCGTAACGGGTGGCCAGTGCGGCGGCAGCTCGCCGTAGTCGGAAGCGATAGCACTCCGCAGTGCCACGCACGACCTTTAAAGGAGTTGCAGTTATGAGCGGCCATTCAAAATGGGCCACCACCAAGCATAAAAAAGCCGTTGTTGACGCAAAACGCAGCAAGATGTTCGCCAAGTTGATTAAGGACGTCGAGGTCGCGGCTCGCACTGGTGGTGGTGACCCGGTGGGTAATCCCACTCTGTACGACGCTATCCAGAAGGCAAAAAAGAGTTCGGTGCCCGGCGACAACATTGATCGGGCAGCCAAACGTGGTGCTGGGCTGGAAGCAGGCGGCGCCGACTACCAAAGCATCAGCTACGAGGGTTACGGCCCTGGCGGCGTGGCGGTCTTGGTGGAGTGCCTCACCGACAATCGCAATCGGGCGGCATCTGAGGTGCGCACCGCCATGACACGTAATAGTGGGGCCATGGCTGACCCGGGCAGCGTGGCGTATCTGTTCACGCGCAAGGGTGTCGTGATCGTGCCACGAGCTGATGCCAACGATGGGCTCAGCGAAGA
>JBBSOC010000102.1:0-5172 GCA_038260095.1 Mycobacteriales bacterium
GGCAGCGTAAATGGCTGCGTACGCTTACGCAGTATCGGTTGCCCGCGCTGCACGATGCCCGCCTCCGCCATGCGTGCACTCGGAAGCGGCAGCGCGGCAGAGCCGGGGTCAACCTTAGGCTGAAGAGCCCTTGGTGTTCGCGTTCGCCACTGGAAGCGATATCTCGCGTTTAACTCTGGTTTACCAGTAACCCATCTGAAAATCCGCAGCTGATCCTCCTCTTCAATGTCGATTCCGTTGCGAATCGCCACAGTATCAGCCGTCATGGAGGTCTCAGTCCCCCAAACCGTCGGATCATCGGCTCGTGGGAGCTTCAAGACAACAGTCAGTCGCCGGGTAGGCAACTTAATCGCCCGCTCAAACCAGCTTCCCCACTTGGCGTCGCTCACCGCGAAGGAATAGACGATCTCGCTCGTTTTGCCCGGGTAAATGGGGAACTTGCTGGTTGAGTTGCCAAACAGGAGCCACACTTCCTTGGCCGCATCTCGGTCGTGATCAACCTTCCACATCATCGGCTCTAAACCGCAATACGCGGAAAGTTGCAGCTCGTTGAACGTTAAGGGGTTAGCTCGATAAAACTCGTTGGACCATTGTTGATCCTCGGGATAGCGATCGACTGCTATCCGGATCAAAAATCGAGTGACAGGCTCGCTGCCCACGTTGTGTAGCCGCCTACGGATGGTTACCCGGTACTCTCGGCCGTCGTAGTGAAGCTCCGCGTGCTCATTCTCCACAATCAGGCCGGCAGCCTGAGCCCGCTCCCAGCTTCGGGAAGCAAGCCCCAGCAGCTCGCCGGGGATTCGCAGTCCATCAGCAAGACGCTCGATCAGGTCCAGCGAAGCCAATCGATCCCGCCCGCTCATAACTCGACTCACACGGCCCTGAGTCAGACCCTCAACCACAGAGGCGATGCGCTCTTGGCTCGCTCCATCGTATTGACGCATCAGCCTAAACGCAGTCTGAAAATCACGCCTGCATAAAGCATCCCGCATCTGGGGCCGCTGCAATAAGCTGGGCGAGACGGTGTACAAGGTGGAAGCCTGCGACATGCCTAGATCGGTCCTAGCCATATAGGTGGAATAGCACTGCTTAGCGCGGGCGCTTACCCGGACCATACCCCTGGCATGCCAACCTCATATATACGATTGACATTCTTTTCCGCGGCGGTGGCGAGGATCATCCTTTACAGCTGGTCCCGGCCGTGCTGAGACGCTCCACGGTAGGGATAGCGCCCTCGAGGTTTGAAGGGGAGCGACTCGCTCCCCTTCACCTTGACTTATTCCGTGAGCGAGGAAACTCAGATCGCGCACCCTGTGCAGCATCGCTGTCACATTGAGACCACTGCGGCGTATCACGCTGACATGATCCTGGCGGCCAACCGTAGCGGGAACTTCAACGATGTGCTTAGGGTCATTCGCTTCGAGAGGAGGACGAACCTGCCGCACGGGAGTTGCCCTCGCCGAGATCCTCATTGAACGCATACCGAGGGCGTGACCCTCACCGACGCCGGTCCGCTCGTCGCTCTCCTTGACGCCGACGAGGCTGACTACGGCAATCGGGGAGCAATAACAGCAACCGCGCATTCCAAGTTCAACTTTGAATCCATCGCAAGCTATCTGCTCTCCACGTATGGCCTGCGACGTTTCCGGCTAGAGGAGGATCGGCGAATGCGATGACGTCCCGAATGAGACAGCTGAAGTCTTGGGGGTATGCGTCGGTGTCGGCGCCCTGTTTTTCTCGCCATCTGCGGTATGGAATGGTGCGGCGTCCAAGGAGAGAGCCGATGCGCGTCGAAAGGAGGTGCTGCGGAGTTTGGCGATGCTGACTAGTTCGGTCAAGCGCTAGCGTTAGGGTATCGCCGTTGATGTCGTGGGTTCGGGTTAGACGCCATAGGTCGGCGTAGTCCCGGTCACGAGTGTTGTTCTCGCCGCGACGGATAGCGGTAAGAAGTTTTTCCGCCAGGACAGTTTCTATAGGGTAGGTCAGCACGTGGAAACTATCTCCAGGCAGCAGTAGAGGGTAGCCGGTGGAGATTGAGGCGGGGGTAACCGGGTCACCGAAGTTGATGTCAAGTGACAGAGCGACCCTCGAACGGCCGATCATGGCCGGCATGTTCACACGAAAACCTGAGTAGTCTTCCTCGTCGCGAATCGTCACGGTCTTGATTTGATCAGTACAATAAGTAACCCCGTCACCAACTGGTATGGAGGCGATGGTTCGGATACATTCAACGACGGCTACCTTGTCGTAATGCAGGTAGGCCAATAAATCACCGTCTCGAGTAGGCCGCCGGGCGTCCAGAACTGCCAGTAGGAGACCACCTTTGAGAATGAACTGAGCGCGGTAGGTGGAAATGGATAGACGGTAAAGAAAACGCTCTAGAATGTAGAAAATCATGAGTTCTTGCGTATTGCGGCCTTCACGGCGGGCCTTGTTGCGCAGGTCGTTGAACACTTGACCTGCAGTAGTGGTGCGCGGAGGATTACTCATCAGCTCATCACTACTTCGATAGCGCGGATGAGCGGCTCCGGGTTACCCAGAACGCGAGCAGTGTGGGTTAGTTTCACAGGATCAGACGATCGGCGAGACAGATATGCACGTAGCGCCCGGTATGCCACATCGTCGCCAACAAGGTGACGTAGCCGCATAGCATCAGCAACAGCTCTCTCTGCGTTATATACCATCACGTATTCATTGGGTGAAGCCTCAAACATTTCCATACCAACACTGAAGGTGGAGGAAGCAAACCGAGAAAATTTCACCGCTGGGTAGCTAATACATGGCACACCAGTTCCAGCCGGTAATGCTAGTTGGATAGCCGGGGGCACATCGTCGGTTAGCTCGTGAATTGCAAGAGCTGAAACCAAACATACGACCGCTTTCGGGACCCGTTTAGCAACTGCCAACAAATCAACGTATGCCGTCTCGGGCGCATCAGCACGGCGATATACCCCCCGTGAAACTTCGAAAATGAGTCCCTCATCGCGAAGCCTATACAGAGTTCGTCTCGCCACACCCGCCGCAACCGCCGTAGAAATAGTAAAGGTAGGCATAAGCAACTCCACAAAGCTTCGCGAACTGATCTTTGGCACAAAGCTATGCTAGCACTGCCACCTGTGTACGACTTCGTGCCAGAGGAGCTTGATGTCAACGACACAGGTTACCTTTGGCAAAGTGAACTTCGAGGATGTCAGATCGCTCGGGCGAAGATGCGACCTTCGTCATAGCGCACAGTCAGTGGCACGCCGAACGTAGCCGACAGTTGCTCGCCCGTGATCACCTCCGACAGCTTGCCGGCCGCAATTATCCGACCACCACGCAGAAGCAGGCCGTGCGTGATGCCTGGCGGAATTTCTTCCACGTGATGTGTGACCAGGACTTGCGCCGGCGAGTCGGGATCAGCGGCTAGGGCAGCGAGCCGCCTCACCAGATCTTCCCGTGCCCCAAGGTCAAGCCCGGCGGCCGGCTCGTCAAGCAGCAGCACCTCAGGGTCGGTCATCAAAGCCCTAGCGATCTGAGTGCGCTTGCGCTCCCCCTCGCTCAGCGTGCCGTAGCGGCGTTGCGCTAAATGGGCGATGCCAAGCTGTGTTAGCAGCGCACGCCCCCGCCACTCATCCACCGCCTCATACTGCTCGGAGAAGCGCCCAACCACTGAGTAGGCGGAGGTGAGCACCACGTCGGCAACAGTCTCCTGGGCGGGGATGCGGTCGGCCAGCGATGCGGAACTCAGCCCCAGCCGTGGGCGTAGCTCGAACACATCTACTGCGCCCAACCGCTCACCAAGCAAGTGCACGATTCCGCGGCTCGGGTACAACCGACCGGCCATGATCGAGAGCAGAGTGGTCTTTCCAGCCCCATTAGGGCCGAGTACAACCCAACGTTCGTCAGCTCTGACCGACCAGCTCACGTCAGACAGCAGGTCTACACCATCTCGGGTGAGCGTGACCGAATCCAGGTGGATAACAGCCTCGTGGGGTGAGGTATTAACAACACCGACAAAATTGACAGGATCGACAAGCACGGCACCTATGCTGCCGTATCGACTCATCGGGGTATTGAACTGGGGCGCAGCACAGCAATTGTCATACCGGTCTCTTACGGTACAAACATGCCCACACTCCAAGATCGGTTCTACCAGCCGGCCTTCGATGAGCTGCCAAGTTCCCGTCCGCTGGCGGATGTGACATTCGTGGTCGTGGACTTGGAAACTACTGGCGGGGTTCCGGCGCAATGCCAGATCACCGAGATCGGCGCCGTGAAAGTGCAGGGCGGTCAGGTGCGCGGGGAGTTTGCCACCCTGGTCAATCCTGGTGGCCCTATTCCGCCATTCATTACCGCACTCACCGGCATTACCGAAGCTATGGTGGCGCCAGCACCACGAATCAACTCGGTGCTGCCGAGCTTTTTGGAGTTCGCTCGGGGCAGCGTCCTGGTCGCCCATAATGCCCGCTTTGACGTGGGTTTTCTCACGTTCGCTAGCTCGGAGCTCGGTATAGCATGGCCTGGTTTCCCCGTGGTGGACACTGTGACACTTGCGCGCCGAGTCCTGGAACGGGACGAGGTAGCTAACTGCAAGCTCGGAACGCTAGCCAAACTATTCCGCACCGAGACCGCACCCTCGCACCGCGCACTCGACGATGCCCGAGCCACAGTCGACGTGCTTCACGGGCTCATCGCACGCTTAGGCACCCAAGGAGTGCACAGCCTCGAAGAGCTCCAGGCCTACACGCGTCTGGTCAGCCAGGCGCAGCGCAGCAAGCGACACCTAGCCCACGGCCTTCCGCACGCGCCTGGCGTTTACATTTTTCGGGCGGCCGATGATCGCCCGCTATACGTAGGCACCAGTCGTGATCTGCGAAGCCGCGTACAGCAATACTTTTTAGCTTCCGAGACACGCAGCCGCATGGGCGAAATGATTACCGCAACACACCGAGTAGAAGCAGCAACCTGTGCACATGCGCTAGAGGCACATATTTCGTGAGGTCCGACTGATCGCTACTCGTAAGCCTCCTACTAACCGGCGGCCGGTATCCCGAGCGCAGCTGGTAATTGAGCGTGACCTGCGAGCAGTACCCAAGTCGGGGGGGGGGGGGGGGACACAACCCCCCCCCCCCCCCACACCCCCCACGCCCGTGGGCCGGGGGGGGGTGGCCCCCCACACCAAAAAAAGAC
>JBBSOC010000103.1:0-5122 GCA_038260095.1 Mycobacteriales bacterium
CGATCCCAGTAGGGCTACTCCGATGAGCGCACCCGTTTGGCCACAGGCGTTGAACACTCCGGCCGCTATCCCAGAAAACTGTTGGGGAACATTAAACAGAGCCGCGTGGCCAACAGCGGGCATTGCCCATCCGCCACCGAAACCGATCAGCCCTAGCGCGATCCCGATCAGCCAGTAGTCCCCGCTGGTCACGCTCGCGATGAATAAAATCCCTGCTCCCACGGCCGAGATCGCGAAACCAGAGATCGCAACGAATCGGGAACCCCAGCGTGCGATGCCGCTACCGCTGAAGTAGTTACTCACCAGCGGCGTGACGGTGATTGGGATAAATGCCACTCCGGTGAGCGTGCTGGAAAAGCCGTGAGAATGTTGAAAATAGAACGCCAAAAAGAACAGCAGGCCATAGAGCGAGCCTCGCCACACTCCCACCGCCACACTCCCGGCAGTAAACGATCGGGTTCGAAACAGCGACAACGGAAGCATTGGGTCTATTCGACGCCGCTCCACGGCGATGAACGCGATACCGGCCACAATGAACACCAACGCACCAGTGATGGTTAGCGGAGCTGTCCAACCTAAAGCCCGTCCTTCGATCAGTGCGGTAGCTAAACCGCCTAGGCTCAACACACTCAGGATCTGGCCTGCTATATCGACCGAAAGTCGGCGCTGAGGGTCCGGATTGCTGACGAGCCGGAGCCCGAGAGCGACGAAAGCGCCAGTCACTATGTTGAGCAAGAACACCCAGCGCCAGCTCAACGTATCCACTAAAACTCCAGCCAGAAGCGGGCCCGACGTCAGGCCAATAGATCCGCACAAGTTCAGCATCGCGAGTGCGTGAGCCCGCTCATCGCTACCCGGAAACACGTGGGCTATGAGCGAAAATGCTGACGTCACTAAAACCGCGCCCGCCGTCCCTTGCAGAAAGCGGAACACTATGAGCACCGAAATGTTGGGGGAGACTGCGCACAGGACTGAAGTAATCGTGAACGCTGCCACTCCAGCAAGGAGCGTTCGCTTAGCGCCCCAACGGTCCGCGACGCGTCCCGCGCTGAGCATGAAGCCGGCGAACGTCACAACGTAGGCGTTCGACACCCACTGAACGCTGGCGAGCGAACCGCCGAAGGCTCGCTTGATATCTGGGATGGCTACCGACAACGCCGCGGCGTCGAGCACCACGATCATGAAACCCACCGAAACCGCGGCAAGTGCAATCTTACTGGAGCGGCGGCGGCTGTTCATGGTGCACGATTGCAAGCTACTGCCATCATCATCGATGAAACGACCAGTTCAGTGGCAGCGCATTTTTGCCAAGTTCTCCTAACTTGGCAAAAATTTTTATCGTGCACCACCTCGTAAGGGTTACCGTTGACATGGCGGGTTAACGGATTTTGGCGTGAAAAGGCCTACCGACGAACACCAACCGTTCCGTGCCGCCAAAGACTTCTTCTGCATACAGCACGTCAAACCCGTCAATATATGTTGCCAGCGCCCCAATGTCTGTTGAGAGGTCTGCATTGCCCTCGCTGTTGAGTGCGACTAGGCCGCTGAGTTCTTTCCGAAACTCTGCCGCCTCGGGCACGTTGGGCGTTGCGGTGAAGACATGTGCCCCACGGCCAGGGGTGTTTACCAGCCACCAGCGCGAAAACGGCTGCGCCGAGTCTGAAGTCAGCGTGTAACTATTCCATTGAACAACCTGCCCGTCGAACGATTGCATTGTATAACGATCGACCCCGATCACCAAGGAGGGTGCACAGAAGTCAGGAGAGATGATCTCACCGATTGATAGCTCTACGTCCATTGCTGATCTCCTTTTAGTTTGCCAGCCGACCATCAGGCTTCGCGTCCAGCGACAGACTCTAAAGGGTGAGCGAAGCCAACCACGCTTGATACTCGCTGCTAGCGTTAGCACATGGACAGTCGACATGAAGCGGTGACGCGGCAATTCGGCCGAGTCCTGACCGCGATGGTCACCCCCTTCACCGATGATGGTGCGTTAGATGTCGAGGGCGCTGCTCGGCTGGCCAACTATCTCATTGATGCCGGCAGCGACGGCCTCGTCGTCAACGGCACCACCGGTGAGGCCCCCACCACAACCGACTCCGAGAAACTCGAGCTACTACGGACCGTGGTGAACGCCGTGGGAAGCCGGGCGCGGGTCATCGCCGGTGTGGGCACCAATGACACCGCTCACACCGTGCAGTTGGCCCGCTCCGCGCAGGCAGCTGGTGCGCACGGGCTGCTCGTCGTTACCCCGTATTACAACAAGCCGCCGCAGTCGGGCCTGATCCGGCATTTCACCGCCGCCGCGGACGCTACGGAACTGCCGGTTATGCTGTATGACATTCCCGGTCGCAGCGGGGTCGCAATCGAGACCGACACCTTGGTGCGCTTGGCTGAGCACCGGCAGATCGTGGCGGTCAAAGACGCCAAGGGTGATCTAGGTGCCACGTCATGGGTGATGGCCCGTAGTGATCTTGCCTATTACTCGGGCGAGGACATGCTCAACCTACCACTGCTTTCGATAGGGGCGGTCGGGTTCGTCTCTGTAGTCGCTCATGTTGCCGCTGCCCGGCTGCGTGAGCTACTCGATGCTTACCAAGCCGGTGAGGTTGTCCGTGCCGCAGCGCTGCACCGATCGCTGCTTCCCGCCTACACCGGTATTTTCCGCACGCAAGGGGTGATCAGTGTGAAGGCTGCGTTGGCCAGCGCGGACCTACCGGCCGGACCAGTACGGTCACCGCTGACCGACGCAACCGCGCACCAACGTGAGGTGCTCGCCGCCGACCTTGCCGCGGCCGATATTTCAATGATTACAGCACAATCATGACACCACATGGAGTTTCTCAGTAATGACACAGTCACAAATCCATACCTCGGCCGCAGCGGCCACAACTCAGTCTGAGCTTCCAGAGCTACCCGCAGACGGGCTCCGAGTCGTATCGCTGGGCGGTCTCGGCGCGATCGGCCGCAACATGACCGTCTTCGAGTATCGCGGCCGTCTGCTCATCGTCGACTGCGGAATACTTTTCCCCGAACCTGAGCACCGCGGCGTAGATGTCATCTTGCCCGACTTCACACCTATCGCCGACCGACTCGATGACATAGTGGCGGTGGTGCTTACGCACGGCCACGAAGACCACATCGGCGGTGTTCCGTATTTGCTGCGACTTAAACCTGATATTCCGCTTGTCGGTTCGCAGTTCACGCTAGCGTTGGTAGAGGCGAAACTGGTCGAACATCGAATCAAGCCCTACAGCCTCACCGTCGCTGAGGAACAACGAGAAAAGCTCGGGCCGTTCGAGTGCGAGTTCTTCGCGGTGAACCACTCCATTCCCGATGCCCTGGCTGTTGCCATCACCACCAGTGCTGGAACGGTGCTGCACACCGGTGATTTCAAGATGGATCAACTGCCGATGGATGGTCGGCTCACTGACCTTGGCGGGTTCGCCCGACTTGGTCGGGAAGGAGTAGACCTGCTTCTTGTCGATTCCACCAACGCTGAGGTGCCCGGGTTCGTCACCCCGGAGCGGGAGATCGGTCCAGTACTTGACCAGCTGTTTCGTGCCGCGCCGCGCGCCATCATCGTCGCAAGTTTCGCCTCCCATGTGCACCGTGTGCAGCAAGTGCTCAACGCGGCTGCCGCCCATCGACGCAAAGTCGCGTTCGTGGGTCGCTCCATGGTGCGCAATCTGGGCGTGGCATGTGACGTGGGGTTACTCACGGTGCCGCACAACACGTTGATCTCCATGGAAGAAGCCGCCAAGCTTCCGCCAGAGGAGATTGTGTTGATGAGCACTGGTTCACAAGGGGAGCCAATGAGCGCGTTGGGTCGCTTGGCGGCCGGCGACCATCACCACATTCACATTGAGCCCGGCGACACCATCGTGATGGCTTCCAGCCTGGTACCTGGTAACGAGACCGCGGTGTACCGAGTGATCAACGCCTTGATCCGTCTCGGAGCCGCTGTTATTCACAAGGAAGTCGCAAAGGTGCACGTCTCTGGACACGCTCCGGCTGGCGAACTTCTGTATCTCTACAATATGGTGCGACCACGTAACGTCATGCCCGTGCATGGTGAATGGCGGCACCTGCACGCCAACGCCCGACTTGCCCAGCTCACCGGTATCGACCCGCAGCGCACCGTTATTGCTGCCGACGGCGATGTAGTAGATCTGGTGGATGGCCGGGTCAGCATCGTGGGAACAGTACCCAATCGCTATGTCTATGTTGATGGGCTCGCCGTCGACGAAGTGGGGGAGGCATCCCTCACTGAGCGCCGCGTGCTTGGGTACGAAGGCTTCATCGCTGTCACCGTAGTTATCGACAAAGCAACGGGCAAAGTCACCGGCGGCCCGTATGTAGTGGGACGTGGATTCACCGACCGCCCCGAGTTCGACGCTGTGCTACCACTGATCACGACCGCACTAGCCGCCGCGGCCGCCGAAGGCGTGACTGACTCCGGTGCGCTCCAGCAAATCTTGCGGCGTCTTGTCGGCAAGTGGGTGAGTTCTACCTACCGGCGGCGGCCGATGATCGTGCCAGCGGTACTGCATGTGTGAGTAGCTGTATGACTTCGATAGGGGTAACGGGTGACGTATAACCCTCAGCCGTACCCCGAAAACGACCCCTATAATAGGCCGGGCTACCCGCCGGTCGGGCAACCACTCTCAGCCAATGACCCCTATCACCAGCCTGGTGCTCCCCGTCCAAGCTGGCAGCAATATGTCAACCCCGAGTCCGCTGCGGACTACTACGCTACGCAACCCCGCAGCGATGAGGACGATGCCGATGATGACGACGATGAAGCGCTAGGGCGCCGCATCAATTGGCGCTGGCTCGTTGGAATCACTATTGGTGTCGTGGTCCTGATTCTCGCCGCAATTTTGTTGCATCATTCGGGTTCAGGTTCCAAATCTTCGGATAAACCGGCCGCGCACAAGCCCAGCCCGCTTACTGAGCAATGGCAGTCAGCGACGCCGGCCTCAATGTGGGCGTCGGCGATCGTAGGCGACCTGCTGGTGGGGATCGAATGCGATCAGCGCGCTGGCCCACACGCCGATGGTGCTAGCTGTGTGCTCCAGGGGCGTGGGCTCGCTGACGGTCAGTCAAAATGGGAGCTTTC
>JBBSOC010000104.1:0-5067 GCA_038260095.1 Mycobacteriales bacterium
GGCCATGCCGGACCCGCCGCGGTTTGTCATGCGGTGCTCTGCGTATGACCGGCATACTGCCCGATGTAGCAAACGGTCCGCACGTATGACTCCTTGCTGTAGTTATCTTCTCCTGGAGAAAATAAACTACAGCATACATACCCATGGCAGACGTCGTTTCTAACTTGCTAGCAGAAATTCAAGGCCCGGGTTCGTCTGAGCTGCGGCCTGAGCTGTCGTTTTCGTTCTGCTCGCGCTCCAAAGCAACGATGTGATCGATGATCCCCGCCAGATGGTTTATCCCCTGGTCGGTCATGCCGGTTGCGCGGTTCATGATCCCTTCGATGCGAGAGTCGCGAACCGCAGCAAGGGCATCGAGTTGGTCGGTGATTGCTTGCGCTTCCTCTTCATCGAAAAAGTAGGCGATCGGCACACCGAAGAACTTGGCTAGCGCTGCCAGCAAGCGTGCGCTGGGATTGTCGCGTCGCCCGCTTCGGAGCTGCGAAAGATAGACGCCAGTAACAGATACTTCGTTCTCACTCAGGGCCTGCGCGACGTCGGCATTGCTGTAGTGGGTCCGCCCGTCCGGCCTCGGCACGCGGGAAAATAACGCGTTGAGTCTCTCTGCGAGGTCTGGCATCCCTGCGTCCGCCACAGTCGCCACCCTCCATGCTCTCTCGTTTCGCGGCCAATCTAACTACGACGGTTTCCCATCGTGCGCCCCACTTGCGGGGGTTTGTTGCGTTCTACACTAGCCACAGTTACTCTCACCTGAGCGAATGAAACTACAGTTATCGTGAACGTGCCTGCACATCCACACTACGAGGCCAGGGTAACGGTACAGACAGCAACGCTAAGGAGTTGACTCATGGGTAAGCCGAAGCCAGTGGTGTGCGAATCGGCATGGTCCGTTCCTCCTATGGAGAGCAAACAGGTACCTGTCGAGATCAGCGATGAAGATCCGGTCGTCACCCGACCGTGGATAGTGTCTGGGCCGAAACCGCGTTTTCCGGTTGCGGGGAGGGCGACCCACCGGCTGGAACGCCATGCTTCTTTTACATGGGTTGGTGCCCACGGTGGCGCTGGAGTGTCTTCTCTCGAAGCGGCCGCTGGTGTCGGCGTGGCGCTAAGCCAGCTGTGGCCCGATCCCTCCCGAGGATGGCCTTCGCCCGCGGTCGTGGTCTGTCGGAGCAACATGGCCGGGATTGAGGCTGCGGCCCGGATGCTTCAGCAGCGTGCCTCGGGACAGATAACCGACGTCACGGTGTGTGCGTTGGTTCTTGTCGCTGATTCGCCGTCGAAACCATCCCGTGCTTTACGTGCTCGCGCCCACGAGATCTCCGGCGCAGTCCCCGAAGTCATGAGAGTCCCGTGGATTCCCGCGTGGCGCGACACCCCCTACACGGCCACCCGGCCGGTACGTGAGTTGGCAGCCGCCGTGGTTGCCTTAACCGAGAAGGAGAAGTAATGACAATCATCACCTCAGGACACGACGTGTGGGCGGCCGCGGTTGTGAACGCTGGCAACCTGCGTCTACCTATGCAAGGCGATGTCCCCGACCAGCCGGATGCAGAGTTGCCAGCTGAACTGGCAGGCAAAGTCGACACGGTGCTGGGCTTCGGTCTTGCCCTGGTCATTGCCGCATGTGTCGGCGGCGTTCTCATCTGCGCGGGGTTCATGGCCTTGGCGTATAGGCGCGGCGAACTGGGCGAGGCGGGCGGCAGGCTTGGCGGCGTGGCAGCCGCTTGTGTTCTTGCTGGCTCTGCGTCGGCAGTTGTGAGTTTCTTGTACGCCTAGCGGTTCCGGTCCAGTCATCCACGATCAACGGAGAACCAATGTCCGACTCAACGGAGAAGCCCTTCGCTCAACAACCACTGACCATTGCGGCAGGGGCAGTGCTGCTCGTGGTGCTGATCTGTCTGGGCATCGTCCTCTTTGGTGGGTTCGGAGGGGAGGGCAACGCCGAACCCACCGAGCCGACGAGGCAGGAAACAGCCGAAAACGCTGCGCCGACAACCGACTCGGCTCGCCCTGCCACGAAATCTGTGGCACCTCTGCCTACCGACTCGACATACAACTCGGCTTGCGGCTTGAGCGGGGGCTCGACGGTTATTCCGTCGAGCGCACCGGCTGATGTCAAGTGGGAATCTGAGGAAGGTTGGTACTTCCCTGTTTCTGAGTCTGCTGGGCCGGAGAATCGTGCGCCTAAAGGCCCGTGGTCGTGCTTTGCACAGACCCCGACGGGCGCGGTGCTGGCTGGTTACACCATCGCAATGCGAGTTGACGGCGCGGCTGAATTTTGGGAAGAGGTTGTCAAAGCGCAGACCGTACCCGGTGTTGCCCAGCAAACGAGGCTAGAGGGCGGAGCGCCAACTCCTGCTGATACACCCACTGTGCCGTTGGGATATCTCGTTGACAGTTACACCAACGACGCCGCAACGGTGACGTATTACTTGCGGAGCGGGAGTTACGAGGTTTCGTGTTCCTTGCAGGTCGAGTGGCAGGGCGGGGACGAGGGGGACTGGATGCTCCGGCTGCAATCGAACGGTGACACGGTGAGTGGCTGCATCCAGGGCGCTCCGAGCCGGTACGTGCCGTGGAGCCCGGTCCCGTGAGTTGCGGACTGACCAGCCCGCAAGATTGCATCACGGAGGGCATTAGCAGCGGTATCGAGCAGATCGCTGAGACGTTCCGTGATGGGGCTGCGAGCCTGTTGAAGGACGGGATGAGCGCGTGGCTCACGATGTCGTCACCGGCAACGGGCGGTGACGATTCGGTCATCGTGTGGATGCAAGACCAACTCAGTTACTTCGTGGGCGCAGCGATTCTGGGCAGCGTTCTCGTCGCGTGCTACCGCTTGGCCAAGTCCGGGCAATTCACCCATCTGCGTGACCTGGCTGAGAGCCTGATCCGGGTCATCATCGTGTCGACATCGGCACTATTCCTGATCACGCTGGGCATCGAGATCGGTGATGCGTTCAGCGTGTGGATCATTGATCAGGCTCCTAGCCCTGACCTGGTTAACGTGCTGGCCGTAGGCACCGCTCCCGGCCTCTTACTGATCTTGGCGCTGATCCTGATGCTCGGTCTGTTCATTCAGATCGGGCTGATGTACGTGCGCAGCGCCATGCTCGTGCTGCTAGCTGCGGTATTGCCGCTGACCGCTGCTAACGGCAATACAGAGATGGGTCGTCAGGGGTGGCAGAAGGCTTTTGCTTGGACCATCGCCTTCGTTCTGTATAAGCCTGTGGTCGCGGTGATCTACGCAGTGACGTTCAAGATGTTGACGTTTGGGGAGGACATCAACACCCAGATCGGCGGGGTGGCGTTGTTGCTGCTGGCGCTGGTCGCTCTTCCGGCGTTGATGCGGTTCTTGGTCCCGGCGGTGTCGTCGATGTCTGGCGGTAATGCGGGCGCGATCGCGGGTGCGATGGTCGGTACGGCTGTGGCTGCCGGCGCGGTTATGGCCACGGGCGGCGCAGCTGCTGCCGGTGCTGGTGCTGGTGGCGCTTCGGCTGGTTTTGGTGGTGCCTCTAGCGGGGGGTTTGCTGGCGCTTCTGGTGCTAGCGCGGCTGGCGGGACAACGACTGGCGGGGCAACGTCGGCCGGTGGTGGCGCTGCGGGTGGCGGTTCTTCGTCGCCGGGTGGCGCTGAGTCTGTGGTGTCCAGTGGTGGTGGCGCGCCTGGTGGGTCTGGTTCTGAGCCGACTCCGGGTGCTGGCGGTTCTGGTTCTTCGGGTAATGGAGGCGGGTCGGGTTCTGATCCTGTGACGGCGGGCGCGCAGCCCAGCGGCAGTGGTGAGTCGTCTGGCTCCGATCTTGTTGGTGGTTCTTCGGAAGGTCTATCCGGTGGTGATTCATCCGGTGGTGGTTCGTCGAGCCCGTCTGGGGCATTTAACACTCCCGGTTCGAGCTCTGCCGCTAGTGGCTCTGCAGGGTCCGCGTCTTCTAGTGAGGGTGCGTCTTCGACCGCTGGCTCGGGCGGTACGCCTAGCGCGGACGTGGCCAAGCCTTCGGGGGCGGCTAGTGGGCCTTCTTCGGGTGGTCTGGGTGGCTCGGGCGCATCGTCTGAGACAAAGTCCGGCGGTGGCGGTGGCGCGTCGTCAGCTGCGACAGCTCCTTCCTCGGCCGGTTCGTCTACTGCTGCGCCCTCTGGTGCGCCGTCGTCCCCTGTCCCGGCTGATCCTGGCGCGTCGGGTGGTCATGGGCAGAGCCCTGGTGGGAGCACTGGCTCCGGCCGGGTGCGGCGTGCCGGTGACGTTGCGCGAGGTACGCAGGCCGCGAAGAACGTGGCCCGGAAGAGCGAAGAGACGGCTACTGAGGCGGTGGAGGGCGAATGACTGCCACACGTTCGGCTTACGGGAATTGGATTCAGCACAAGTCACCGGGGATCGCTGGTGCGGGCATCCTCGGCACCGTCGTCCTGTTGGTCGGATTGGTGTCGTGCCTGCTGGCTTTGCTCATCGGTGGGTTGCCGTTGGCGCTGCCCGTGGCGGCGGTAACGCTCGTGCTGTTCGGGGCTGTGGGCAGCCCGCTTGGTCATTACATCGGTCGCCGGTACACGTTTTGGCGGCAACGCAGTGCTCGTGCTCATCAATGGAGGTCAGGCGTGTTCTCTTTCAACAAAAACCCCTCGACGCGGTTGCCGGGGATGCTCGGGCGCACGACGCTGCTGTCTAAGACTGACGCTTTCGGTAACGAGTTCGCTGTGATCAAGAACCCCCGTGCTCGGGGGTTGTACACAGTGGTGGCTCGGGCGATGGCTGAGGGGCCTTGGATGCAAGATCAGGGCCGCGTCAACGATTGGGTCTCTGGGTATGCCGGATTGTTGTCGGCCTGCGGCCGGGAGCCCGGTTTGGTTTGCGCGAAGGCGATCACCGACACCGCCCCCGATGCCGGGGGCCGGTTAGGGGAAATGGTCACCAGCCTGCGCGACCACCAAGCGGCGCCGGCGATGGCGACGGCGATCATGAATGAGTGCGTGCAGGATTATCCTGCGGCGTCGAGCGAGAATGTGACCTACTTCGAGATGACGTTTCGCGGTCGCGCGTTGAGCCGCAAGAACGACGAGTCGGTCATCTTGTCGGAA
>JBBSOC010000105.1:0-4885 GCA_038260095.1 Mycobacteriales bacterium
AGCGAGCTCACCGCGGTGGAGCTCACTCGCACGGAACCGGACTTGGTCAGCGCTGCCACCGTCGCATACAGCACGACGATCGCGACTATGGTGGCGATCATGGTGCTGGGCGGCTGGGCGCCACGGGCTAGCGCGTTCAGCGAAAGCAGCAAACCCGCGCCGAAAGTCCCCTCCCGACTTATACCCGTGTTTCCTATACCCGCGCCGGTGATCATAGCTGCGCCGAACAACGGTAGCGCTACCAGCAGAAACACCGGCGCCGCCGTGATAGGCGCGATCGTGGTGGTGAAAACCGCGACCGCCAGCAGCGCCGGGCCTATCGCAGTTTCCAGACCAGCGCCGGCAGGTTTCGAGCGCCAATTCAGCAGCGCCCATCCAATGCACACCAGTACCACGCCACAGAGCATGCGGAGCCCGGCGTGGGCAACATCGGCGCCGATTCCGCTGGTCTTGCCGATCGGTCCCCATGCCGCTAACAGCGTCCAGACAGTCAGCGGGATGCCAGAGAGGCTGAGGATGATGCTGGCGCCGACGGTCGCGCCGACGCGCCCTCGTACAGGTACGAGCACCGCGAAGCAGGCACACACCAGACCTACGGCGGCGCTGGCCGTTACCGTCAACGACTCCTCGCCGTAGAGCTTCTGCAGCAGAGCTACGGTGTCAGACCAGAGCAGTAGTGCTGCGAACGCCGCTGAGACGCCGCTCCACACGTCATTATTGGTGACTACCCCAGATATAGTTATCAGTAACGCAAAGCCCGCGGTGAGACCAGCAGCAGCAAGCACGGAGCCGGTGTAGGCATCGGCTGCCATCACGCTGAGCGCTGAAACGGTTCCCAACGAGGTTGCGGCAACGGCACCGGCGACGATAATCGCTCTGGTGGTGCGGTGAAGTTTGATCAGTGTGCCCAGTGGGGTGAGCGCGCCCAAATCTGCTGCCACAACCACAAGGCTGCCCGTGCTCAAAGCCAGCAGAACGCTGAAGGCCGAAGTATTGCTAGCGATGTTGGTGGCGATTCCCAGCGCGAACAGCGGGGGCACCGTATGCGCCACGATGGCCGCGACCATCGAGGTAGCGCGTAGTGGCACGAGTATGCGGTAGAGCAGCGCGATCAAGCACACCAGTGCACCTACCGCCGCGCTGTAGGTGAAAGCGTTGATTGCCGTGCCGGACAGTGTTTCGTGTAGTACCGCTTGCCAAGCGGCGTATCCGTCGAGCAGCAGTAGCGCAAAGCCCAGTACGGCGAGTGTTTCCGACGTGGCGCGCAGGCCGCGTCGCTCGATCAGTACGGGAACAGCGAGCATGATCAGCGATGCCGCGCTCAGGATTGTGGCGCGCCCAGCCAGGCCGAACTGGCCCCAAGCAAACACGGTAAACGCTACGGCGGCGGATGTGAGCAGAATACCGCTCAGGATCAGCAGTGTGTTCTGAATGACCTTGGGTGAAGTCTCCGGCTGTCCTGGTTCGAGCCGTTGCCCTGGCTCGAACTGTTCTCCTGATCGAAACCGCGGTACCGGCGGCACGCTGTCGCTGATGTACGGGTAGGCGCTGCTGGGCTGCCCGATCGGGGTCGCGGGCGGTGTGGATGAGGGCGTTATTGAGGGCGCTGTAGTTTCGGCTGTTGGCAGCTCAGTCTGACCGGCATACAACGCCTCGAGCACAGTGACGCGTTGCGCGAGCAGTTCTCGATACCGCTGGGTGACTTGCGCGGACGTCGCGCCAAAATAGGCTTGTGTGCTGTTGGCCGGGTAACACATTGCCGCTCCAACTCCGTGGAGCTCCTCGTCAATGTGCCGAAGGTGGGCCGCTAGCTCGCCGATGAGCGGTAGCCCGCAGCTTGGACAGTGGGAGATGCTGACCGGACGGAGGCTGTGGCATCCAGGGCATGGTGCCATGCGTGGCTCGGGCGTCGCGCTGCTTGCCGTGTCACTACCAGCTGCGTTGCTATCCGCCGCGCTACTATCCGTCATGCCCACTCCTCTAACCTAAGAACTCCTGGAAACACAGCGGTTCATGGAGATGATCGTGCAAACCTCGTCAAATGCTATACATCACCTCGCGCCTGAGTATCTCCAACTACGCGAGGCGCTGCGCGAGACGGTGGCACATGGCATCACGCCGCACGCGGCAGATGTGGATGCCAATAGCCGGTTTCCCACCGAGGCGTATCAGATACTGGTTGCGTCGGGTTTCCACGCGCCCCACATTCCCACCGAATACGGCGGGGTTGGGGCCGATGAAATTGCCACCAACCTCGTGGTCGAAGAAGTCGCTCGGGGCTGTGCCTCCAGCTCGTTGATTCCCGCGGTCAACGCGTTGGGATCACTTCCGGTGCTGTTAGCCGGCTCCGCGGAGCTCAAACAGGAAGTGCTAACTCCCCTTGCCAGCGGCAAAGTCATGTTTTCCTACGCGCTTTCGGAGCGAGAGTCCGGTTCGGATGCCAGCGCGATGCGGGCCCGGGCGGATCGCGACGGTGACAGCTGGGTGCTACGCGGTACGAAGGCGTGGGTCACCAATGCAGGTATGTCTACCTACTACACGGTGATGGCCAAGACTGATCCCGACGCCGGAGCACATGGGGTTTCGGCGTTCGTCGTGCATCGAGATGATCCGGGATTCTCGGTGGGGGAGCCTGAGCACAAGATGGGAATCAAAGGCTCTCCCACATGTGAGATCTATCTACAAGATTGCCGCATCCCAGCGCATCGCATCATTGGTGAACCAGGTACGGGTTTCTCGACCGCTCTGCGCTCCTTGGACCACACTCGCTTGACCATTGGGGCGCAGGCGGTGGGCATTGCGCAAGGCGCGCTGGATGCCGCGATCGCGTATATCGGGCAGCGTCGACAATTCGGGAAAATGATTGCGGAGTTTGAGGGGGTGCAGTTCATGATCGCGGAGATGGCAATGCGGGTAGAGGCGGCTCGGACCTTGGTGTACGCGGGTGCGACTAAGGCAATACAAGGCGCCCCTGACATGCGGTTTGCCTCCGCCGCGGCTAAATGCTTTGCCTCCGATGTGGCCATGTCGGTGACCACCGACGCGGTACAACTGTTCGGCGGTGCCGGCTACACGCAAGATTTCCCGGTGGAACGCATGATGCGGGACGCCAAAATCACCCAGATCTATGAAGGCACGAACCAAATTCAGCGCCTGGTGATGGCCCGGTATTTGTTGAAGTGAGGCTGGAGAACGCTCACCTTTTGAAGTTGTACGCTTGGGAATGGGTACCGATCGCTTCCCAAGTGATGCGAGTCTCGCCGGAGATAATCTGCTTACCGTAGAGGAACAGCGCACGGCCGTCTTTAGCCCAGCTCAGCGACCAAATCTCGGTGTTGGCGAGCTTGTGTATGCGCAGTTTAGAACTAAAATTCCCGCCTGTTTTAAGGTTGGTGACGAACACCGCAAGAGCGCGACGAAACGCCGCTTGCTGATTGGCGTCGAGCTTTTCCCACTGTCGCTTGAACGCGTCTAGGCTCTCGTAGGTCGGCATCAGGAGCTCTCGAGTGAGGCCAAGAATTCTTCCTCCGAGCGGTAGACGGTGCTGTTGCCCGCCACCCGGTCCGCCTCCGCCTCGGCAACGCGCTCCTGCCAGCTGGGGGTCCAAAACCACGCTTGGTCCGCCGGGATTGACAGCGCCGCAGTAAGCACGATGCGGCCCTCTTCCTCGGTGATGATGAATTCGTCGCCCTCTTCCAGGTGCATGCGCTCGGCGATCTCACGCGGGATCGTCATGATGTTCTTTTTTCGAAGGACAGCCTTGTTCATTCGTTCTTTGGTGCGCATAAGCTACCCCTTAGACGATTTTCTTCCTAGTCTACCAGTCGTCCGATTATGCAGTGCGGAGCTCGACCTAGAAGGGTGCCATTGCGACGCGCCACACCGAAGAAAAGAGGTAAAATTCCGGCTCGCGGCGCGAGCTAACGCCATACTCGCCTAATCGAGGTAGTGGTTCGGCGGAGTGACGATCACTTGACAGAGAGACATTTGGAAGGAGGCGACTGTGGGCTATTGGAAGAAACACCAGAAGAAAGACCTCGAAAAGGTATTACAGGCCCTCCACGAACGTGGCTGGCGTATCATCGATCCACCCAAGTACTACACAGCGCGGTGCCCTTGTGGGCAATGCCAATTACAGGTACATCTCACGCCATCTAGCCGCCACCACGGCAATACTGTACTACGATTGGCACGACAGTGCCCCCAACACGACAGTGCCCCCAATGGGAGGAGGGACCATGGATACGTTCATAGAGGTGGAGTATGAAGCGGTGGGACACGCGCTCACCCACGAAGATGGTGAACGCTTGATGGACGCCTTGCTTGACTTGGAGCTTCTGAACGAGGATATGCTCGACTGTGGCACGGCGACTAACACTGCTAACAGCATCTTGACGGCGACGCTGACGATTCGGGCTACCGATGAGGCAGAGGCCATCAAACGGGCACTGCCGATCGTCCGCACGGCGATCCACTCTATAGGGCGTGCAACACCTGAATGGCCCAGCGCGGCTGACATAGACACCCTGTTCCAGCGTCGAGAGACGCGTTTCGTAGCCGCCTAGCTCCAAGCATGCGAGGCGCCCACCGTGAGTCCAACTCTACTAGTACGGAGATCCACCATTAGAAGTCGTTTAACGGTAGCGGAGGTACTTCGCTCTTCCCGAATTTGAGTAGTTCCACGAATGTCGGCATGGCCCTGTGGCCTAGGATGAACCCTATGAGGGCTCCAGCAAGTATGCGCCGGGCAACGACCCGCTTCGCCGTGTTGGTCGCCCTGGTTGCCGGGCTGACGGCCTGCGGAGAGGAGAACCACATCTCCCTTGAGGATCAAGCCCTTCTCACTAAAGCGATCACCACACAGGTACGAGGCGTGAGCGTTGAG
>JBBSOC010000106.1:0-4850 GCA_038260095.1 Mycobacteriales bacterium
CAACAGCCTGCGACTGCGCCGCTTCACGGTCCACGTTTAGCAGAAGAAGACGTTCATATATTCTTATGCTTTTAAAACTCGGAGCGGCTCCAGTTGTTTCCTGCCAAGGCCGCAGGAGCCGCCGCGTACGAAAATGGAGCGCAGCGGAATGGGTACGCAAGGCGACGAGAACGTAGGCAGGGAGCAACTGGAGCCGCCACTCCGTGTAAGGTTTGCGCCCTCTCCCACCGGCATGTTGCACGTTGGTGGCGCGCGTTCCGCCCTGTTCAACTGGGTGTTCGCCAAGCGCCACGGCGGGGCCCTGGTGCTGCGGATCGAAGACACTGATGCATCCCGCAACCGTCCGGAGTGGACTCAGGGAATCATTGACTCCCTCGCGTGGCTGGGAATTACTTCTGCGGAGTACGAGGGTCCGTATCTTCAATCTGAATATGCCGGGCAGCATGCTCAGGCCCAGCGCACGCTGTTGGAGGCAGGAGATGCCTACTACTGTGACTGCGCCCGCGAGGCGGTCGTGGCGCGCACCGGAGACTCCCACCGTGGATACGACGGTTTTTGTCGCGACCGGGGTCTAAGCTCTGCCGCCGGCGGGGCGCTGCGGTTTCGCACTCCTGATGTGGGTCGCACCGTCATCAATGACCTGGTGCGGGGCGAAGTGAGCTTTGAGCATGCGGCGCTGGAAGACTTTGTGATTGCCCGCGGTGACGGTTCGACGACGTTCCTGCTGGCCAACGTCGTCGATGACGCGACGGCGCGAATCACGCACGTGATCCGCGCCGAGGAGCACCTGTCCAACGCGCCAAAGCAGCAGCTGCTCTGGCAGGCGCTGGGTCACACGCCGCCCACCTGGGCGCATGTCTCGATTCTGGTCGATCACGCGCGCAAAAAGCTGTCCAAGCGCCGGAACAAAGTAGCGCTTGAGGCATATCGGGATGAAGGGTTCCTCGCCGAGGCGATGCGCAACTACTTGATGCTGCTGGGTTGGTCGCCAGGCGGTGACCGCGAGATCGTACCGTGGAAGCTCATTGAGGCCGAATTCGAACTTTCAGCGGTCACATCTTCTCCAGCGTTTTTTGATGTGGACAAACTCCGGGCGTTCAACGGCGAATACATTCGAGCCCTACCGCTGGCGGAATTCATTGACGCATGTCAGCCGTGGTTAGTGGGCAAATCGGCCCCGTGGCAGACCACAGAGTTCGACGCCGAGGTTTTCGCCGCGCTCGCCCCGCACGCACAGACTCGGATTGTGTTGCTGAGCGAGATAGTGCCGATGGTGGACTTCGCGTTTCTACCCCATCCAGTTCGGGATGAACAGTCGTGGAACAAGGCCATGAAGGAGCCTGCCGAGCAGATCCTTGATGCCGCTATCGCGGCGTTTGCCGACGTCGAGTGGGAGCCAGTTGCGCTTAAAGCGGCCATGGAGCAGGTGAGTTTGAGACTGGGGCTCAAACTGGGTAAAGCGCAGGCCCCGGTTCGTGTTGCTGTGACTGGCCGCACTGTAGGCCTTCCGCTTTTTGAATCGCTGGCCATACTGGGTAGAGAACGTACTCTGCGGCGGCTCGCAGACGCACACAGAGCGCTACAACAGTCAAGGCTAACGACGCCCTAAACCAGTTACGAAAGGACGCCATGAGCACAGTTCCGACCATCACCTTCGCCAATGGAATCACTACTCCGCAGCTGGGGTTCGGTACGTTTGAAACCGAGCCTGAACGGACCGCCGAAGCTGTGTCCGTCGCTTTGGAGACCGGCTACCGCAGCATTGACACCGCCGCGGTGTACGCCAATGAATCCGGCGTTGGCCAGGCTATCGCCGAGTCTGGTATCAGCCGCGATGAGCTGTTTGTGACCACGAAGCTATGGAACAGCGAACAAGGTTTTGACTCCACTCTCGCAGCTTTTGACGCCAGCTTGACCAAGCTCGGGCTGGACTACGTCGATCTGTATCTCATCCACTGGCCGGTTGCGGGCAAGAACCTGTATCTGGACACGTGGCGGGCGTTTGAGAGCATCGCTGAACAGGGTTTGGTTCGGTCGATCGGAGTCTCCAACTTTCAGCCGTCACACCTGCGGCGGCTGCTCGCTGAAAGCCAAACCCCGCCCGTGCTGAACCAGATTGAGCTACACCCGAATTTTTCACAGGGTCAGCTTCGGGAGTTCCATGCCCAACACGGCATTGTGACGCAAGCGTGGAGCCCACTAGCTAGAGGCGGCGAGCTGTTGACCGACGAAGCGATCCAGCGTCTTGCCGCCAAACACTCCAAGACGCCGGCCCAAGTCGTGCTGCGGTGGCATATTCAGCTCGGTAATGTGGTGATTCCCAAATCTGTTACACCGAGTCGGATCCGGGAGAACTTCGCCATCTTCGATTTCTCGCTCGACTCCGATGACCTGGCTGCTATCGCTGCGCTGAACACCAGCGAGCGGCTCGGCCCCGACCCGGACACATTCGGATAGGGAGTGGTAACCGATGGGGGCCAATGAGATTGAAGTAAAGCTAGTAGAGTCGCGACGCCAGGCAACTGTGGGTGAGGAAGTGATCGGCACCCGTGGCGCTGAGCCATTAGCGCGACTTGTCTCGACACAGCGGCAGCCTGAACGAGTATTCGGCCGCGACCGCGGATTGTTCGAAGTGCCGGAGGACTTCAATGCGCCACTACCCGAAGAAGTGCTCCGCGCCTTCGGAAGATAGATACTGATTTTATTATCACAGGTGGTATATTTTCAGTATGTCTAAGCGTAAGTTAGGAGTTTTGCTGCCTTTCGCCGAGGACCAGTGGGGGCTTGTGACCCGAGCTCAGGCTGCGGATCACGGCGTGAGCGGGCTGGCATTGGGACGCCTTGTAGACGCGGGCGTCATGGAGCGGGTGATCCAAGGCATATATAGAGTACGGGGGGGAGCTGAGCACCCCTTGCCATCTCTGTACGCCGCGTGGCTCGCCCTGGAACCAGGCACCCCTGCCTGGAAGCGCGATGCGTCCAGCGGTGCGGTGTCACATCAGTCGGCAGCTCGCTGATACCGGCGCACTGACGGCGGTATGCCACACCGAATGGACCGCGTGAGGGTGCGCCGGCTCGGCGTCGACGATTGGGCGCTCACTCGGACGCTTCGGCTTGCCGCGTTGCGAGACGCCCCGGAAGCTTTCGGGGGCAGTTATGAAGAGGCGAGCGTTCGCACCCCGGAGCAGTGGCGAGCCTGGCCGCGGCGCGGAGTCGTGTACGCGGCATTTGACGACGATGAGCCGGTCGGTTTGGCATGCGGTTGGCTGCCGGAGGACACGCCCGGTTTCACCGACCTCATCAGCATGTGGGTCTCGCCTGCCGCTCGGGGGCGGCGCATCGTCGGCATGCTCATCGATGCCGTTGCGGGCTGGGCGCGCGGGCAAGGGGCCACGATGCACGTGGAGGTGCTAGCGAGTAATCGCATTGCACGTCGCGCTTATGCCCGTCAAGGTTTCACCCTCGGTGACGCTCCGGCACGCTGCCCTGGCGCGGTGACCCTCCAGCTCACCCCCGTCAGGTCCGCGCGGGCCGCAGAGATTGCGTCGCTGCCTGCCATCGAGGCAGCCGCAGATACGGTGTTCAACGTGCTCGGGATCGGTCCACTGCCGGTACCCAGCGCCCCCGGCGAGCTTGCCGCCGCCCGCGCTCTACTGGTGGTGGGGGACCCACCGGTCGGGTTCGCTCGAATGGAGGAGGTGGACGGTACCGCACACCTAGAGCAGTTATCGGTGCACCCCGATCACGCTCGGCGCGGCATCGGAACCGCGTTGCTGGCGCAGGCGCTGGACTGGGCGGCTGAGTCTGGTTATTCGGCCGAGACGCTAATCACCTTCGCCGATGTTGCGTGCAACGCCCCGTTTTACGCCCGCCACGGCTTTGTCGGCGTGGCAGAGGAGGATTTGAGCGGGGGTCTGCGTGAGCTCCGTCAACGCGAGGCGGTCCTGGGGCTCGATGCGTTGGGTACCCGAGTCGTCATGCGCAAGCCGCTCTCGCACAGCTTCACCCGAGACTTCGTTGTTTCGGCTATCCGGGAAGATCGAGAGTCGCGTTGAGCGTTGTGAAACCACCACTTGGGCCATCTCGTGGTATGTGGCTGCCGTTGCACCCATCACGACGCCGATAAGCACATGTCGTAACGCTCTCTGACATAGACCTGGTGTAAGCCGGTGTGATGTAAGCCGTTTACCGAGCGCGTACCCGCTACCTGGCGCTAGGCTCAGCTTTCATGTGTGGAATTGTGGGATACACCGGTCATCGACGTGCGGTTGATGTAGTTATGGACGGCCTACGCCGGCTGGAGTATCGCGGTTACGACTCCGCGGGCGTGGCGCTGCTGGACGCTGGTGAGTTGGTAGTCGAGAAACGCGCCGGCAAGCTCGCCAACCTCACTGAGGTACTGAGCGGTCACAGCGGTCTGGCTGGGAACACCGGGATCGGTCACACTCGGTGGGCCACTCACGGCGCGCCCACCGATCGCAACGCACACCCGCATTTGGCCGCCGACGGGACGCTTGCCGTTATCCATAACGGCATCATCGAGAACTTTGCCGTGCTGCGCCGGGAGTTGGAAACCGGTGGTGTGACGTTTATTTCTGAAACCGACACCGAATGCGTGGCCCATCTGCTCGGGCAGGCGTACGCGGCGGTCTCGGCGGAGCGGCCAGACCGCCTTGCCGAGGCTATGCGGCGGGTGTGCCAACGGCTAGACGGTGCGTTCACGCTGCTTGTTGTGCACTCTGACCAGCCGGACCTAGTGGTTGGCGCCCGCCGCAATAGCCCACTGGTTGCCGGTCGCGGCGATGGAGAGAACTTTCTTGCTAGCGATGTCTCTGCTTTCATCGAATCCA
>JBBSOC010000107.1:0-4830 GCA_038260095.1 Mycobacteriales bacterium
CCACCGAGCCGGTTGAACCCAGAACGACCACATCGCGCATACGGTCAGTCTGCCGTATTTAGATTACAAATTCGGACTCCGGTCTCGGCTTCAGCTCGCGTCTTTACGACAACTTGTGCCAAGTTGTCGTAAAAGGGGTAGGGCAGAGATAGCAGTTACTTATTGGCGAGACAGTCGTTAAGGGAGATAACAGACAGATACCCCTGTCTACATCTAGTACTTAACTAAAACAAATACTTATCGAGCGCAGGCTCTACCATGGGCCGGTAAAGGAAGTACAGGAGTCCTTCATTGTGACGATGGTGGTAAACCGCCGCGAGCGAGTACGCGCCGCGACAGTTCAAGAAATAAAGGACGTCGCACGGGCACAGTTGGTGGCACTCGGCCCCCATGCTGTCTCACTGCGTGCTATCGCACGGGAAATGGGCATGACTGCACCAGCATTGTACCGATACTTTCCCAGTTTCGACCATTTGGTAAAGGCTCTCGTCAGAGATATGTATGACGAGGTGCATGCCGCCATGGCGCGCGCGAGAGACAGTGTTGAGGTCGGCTCTGTTGGGGCCGACAATATTGAGGCCGACAGTGTTGCGGCACAGTATTCCAAGCAACGCTTGATCGCCGCCAGCCAGGCATTTCGCCGCTGGGCTGTACAACATCGTGCGGAATTTGGCTTACTTTTTGATAGCCCGCGAACCGTTGGTTGCGTCGACGGGCAAGAACCCGGGACAGGACCATCCGGCGCAACGCGATGCAGCTACATCCTGATCGAGATTTTTGAGCAGCTATGGCAGCAGCAATCCTACGTTGTACCTGCACCTGATGAGACCGCTACGGCTCTGCTTGAGCAGCTATCGGCTTACCGCGCAGCCACCGCAACCCCACTTCCGGTGGGCGCGCTCAACGTCGCGATGAGTGTCTGGCTGCGCCTATTCGGCCTGGTGAGTCTGGAAGTTTTCGGACACATTCCCTTCGCTCATCACGATGCTGAAGCGTTTTTCTCTCAGCAGCTCTCCGACATCATGGCTGGGTTGAGCTCAGCGCTGCCTACACCGACAGAATGTATATGATCGCTCGATGCTAGTGGAATCTCAGCCAGTGACGTCTTCAGTATCGCCACAACGTACTTCGGTCAGAACCTACGCAATGCTGCGCAGTTTCGCTAGGGATTCAGCCACACGCAACTGCTTCATGGTGGCAACTGCACTCACCGCCGCTATGACGACCACCTGGTAGGTCCTGAAAAACGGGATACTCCACGACCACGCATTCGACCTTCAGGTCTACATAGGCGCGATCAGGTTTTGGCTAATTCATGGTGGGCACCTCTACGACTTCATCGTCCCGAATGACGCTGAATCCCTAATTTTTGCTTACCCCCCATTTGCGGCAATCTTTTTGAGTCCGCCCGCCTTGTCCACACCGACCGCGGCAACGGTGCTGTTCACTGAGGTCTCACTGCTTGCCCTTGGCACTGCCGTCTGGTGGGCCGTCAGGCCGATGGTAGTCAAGTACGGCTGGAATCAGCTATACGTGTGGGTGCTCGCGGTATCGGCGGCTCTCGCACTCACACCCACTTCGCTCACGATTGCCTTAGGACAGATCAATCTTGTTCTGCTGGCCCTGGTGCTCACAGATTTCGCGCTGTTGCGCAGCAAGTCTCGCTACGCCGGAATTGGCATTGGTCTTGCCGCAGCGATCAAGCTCACCCCGTTGTTGTTCATCGTGTATTTGGCCGCGACGCGGCGGTGGCGGGCGACGCTAACCGCCGCCCTAAGCACAGCGGTGGCAACTGGAGTCGGATTCGTCGTTTTGCCCGCCCAGTCCTGGCGCTACTTCAGCAGCGTGGTCTTCCATGTGAAAGCATCAGCAACATGGCGAGGGTGCCCAACCAATCTTTGGCAGGTCTGGTCGCGCGGATAACCAATGAATCCGTGGCACCAACGCTACCGTGGCTCCTGCTGGTGTTGCCCGTACTGGCGCTCGCCCTATGGCGAGCACGCCACTTGTTTCAGCGCGGCAACGATTTAGCTGGGTTTACCGTGATCGGTTTGGCCGCGGCTTTAGCCAGCCCGATTTCGTGGACGCACCATTTAGTGTGGATCATTCCAGCGTTAGCTGTGCTGGTTAGTGCGAGCATCTCCTACTCGGGATTTCGCCGGTATCTCCTATGCGGTGTAGCCATTGGCACATATGTGCTGTTCGCCACGCAATTCACCATCCGCTATGGCGACCATGTCTCCGCGAGTCAGCTGGCAGTGCCGCACATCTGGCTGACCGCAAATGCTTATTTACTCGCGATGTTGCTGCTGGTAGCGCTGCTGCCCGGAGAGTGGGCACCAGCCCGGCCCCTGATGGAAGGTGAACTGCACACCTTCGCTCCTAATTTTCGGCGAGCGGCTGTGACCGGATCTCTGGACCCTTGGAGGTCAGGCAGCGACCAGATTCGAGATCCCACTTCCAGCCGTGCATCTGGCAGGTGAGCACGCCGGCGTCAATATTGCCGAACCTGCTTAAGTCGGCCTTCAAATGTGGGCAGCGTCGCTGAATGATCCAGTCCTGCAGCGTGATGTCTTCGTCATCAACGCCTTGTTCGGCAAACCAGCCTTCAGCATAGTTGATACGTTCTTCGCTGAGGCACTTAAAGAACGTGTATACGAACTCGTTGTAGGGTCCAACTCGCTTCGCCGAGAATCGGCAGGACAGAAACAGGCTGTTCACCCAGTCGATCTCGCCGATTGAGACGAGGTACTCCAGCAGCGCCCGCTCGGTAGTAAAGCTGTATCGGCAGCTCTCTCCGTTGTATGGACGCACTTGACGCGCCGGAAAATCGATCACGAAGTCCACGTCACCGCGCTCGGAGTCGGTAGCAAGGAATCGAACCGGACCGCCCACGCCGTCGGCTATACGCTCAGATTCAGACAGTATCTGCTCCAGCCACGGCGTCAGCTCGGCCAACACATCCATATCAGGCTGCGCCCAGCTGGCTTTCTGCTCTAGCAGCGCGGGAAGCTTGCGCTGCTGGTACTCGCGAAGATACTCAGCCTTGTGGCTGAAAATCCGCGCCACGTCAGGCTCGGGGATCGGATGGCGCACCGGGCAGTCCGGTTGCGATAAATCCGCCTCCGAACCCGGAATCAGCACTCGGCAGTTGTCGTAGCCCCTCTCAACCATGAAGCCGGCGAAGACCTGCTGATCAGGAAAAATGTTGCCCGGATCGTCGAAAATATCGTTGAGGTGCCACAACTGCGGATCTAAAAAGCACGGCGGACCGGCGATCGGAAACACCCAACTGGCCTTCAGGTCGTCGATGTAGCGCAGCGTGCGGTCGAGCTGACGCGCTCGTTTCTGCTCACCGAAGACGCGCTTGGCTTTCTCCGGCAAGTCATACACCATCGGGTACCAGATCGCGCCGGAGTACTGCAGTAGATGGGCGTCAACGTGACCCAGCTCGGCGAATGCGCTCAGCTCGGTGGGGCGAGCATCGTTCTGGTTCAACAGCGTCGTCTTGCCGTCGGACAACCACAGCGACGAATCACCGATAGGCCCATCAGTCGGCGAAGTCAGCGCCTGAATCATCACCCGCAAGCCGTCGAGTTCGGTGACCTCGCCACTGACGGTGCGTACAAAGTGGCGAAAGCCTACGTCGTGCAACGCGTCGTACAGCTCATCGGTGGGGTATTCAGGGAGCAGCACGGTGGCGTCGGTAGAGATCCAGCGCTTCAGGTGCTCGGAATCATAGTGGTCCCGGTGTAGATGCGACACATAGAGGTAGTCGGCTCGGCCGAAGCGGGCCCAATCCAGCTCGCTGTTATCCGGAAAAGGAAACCATGATCCGAAATATGCTGGCGACACCCACGGGTCACACAACACCGAACCAGCTGCTGTCTGAATGTAGGCGCTGGCATGCCCTAAGCCTGTCACTCGCACGAAACACGACCTTACGGCATAGGGAGCAGCGCGTTTTTGCCAAGTTAGGAGAACTTGTGGCAAAAATTTTTATCGCGCACCCCGGCGTAAGGTTGAGCACCACTATGCATTCACCAGCAACGTCGCATCCGCCTACTGACGATGTGTCTACCACGCAGCATTACTTCACGCGGCAGCCCGAAGTTTCCAGCAAGCCTGGCATCGCCACGCTTGCGCTACCCGATGGCATTTTCCGATTCACCACCGATACAGGCGTCTTCTCCCACGCCGCGATCGATGCCGGTACCCGGTTTCTGTTGCAGCACGCGCCAGCCGTACCACTGTCAGGAGACGTGCTCGACCTTGGCTGCGGGTATGGTCCCGTTGCCGTGGTGTGGGGCGCCCGCAAGCCTGAGGCGACGGTCTGGGCGGTCGACACTAACCAACGCGCGCTTGAGCTCACGGCCGCCAACGCCGCCGCGGCCGGCTGCGCCAACGTTACAACTAGTCAGCCCGACGATGTTCCATCGCAGATTCGGTTCGCGGCGATATATGCCAATCCACCGATCCGGATTGGTAAGGGTGCGCTGCGATCCATGCTCATCACGTGGCTAGACAGGCTCCTGCCAGGCGGCGCGGCTTATCTGGTGGTGCATCGGCATCTGGGCGCGGACTCTCTCACTCGGTGGCTCACCAGCAGCGGCTACTCGACGCAACGAGAACGTTCCAGCAAGGGGTACCGCCTGCTGTGCGTACAGGCAGCGGCTGAACCCTCGGTAAACGTTGACCAACCAAGACGCCACGTCGAAGACGAGAAGGGCTTACGGTGAGCGCACACAGCGGTTCACGTGCCGCTATACCCCCGCCACCCCCTCCGCTGCGCCAGCTAGGTAGTACCGACCTCAAGCGGCTGCACCGCGA
>JBBSOC010000108.1:0-4820 GCA_038260095.1 Mycobacteriales bacterium
ACAAACACCTACACGTGGGCAATGATGGCACCAGAACTCCTGGTCAGATCGGGTCTCAACAACCATCGATCTACCAGGAGTTCTCCAACACCCAAAGCCACCACACCGCCCAACCATCCAGTTTCAAAACACGCTCTTAGATGGGTCATCAACCATCCCAACGCGATATTTTGCTTTGACCACGATGGCGCTACCGCGATCGGCGATGACCCACTCGTAAGACATCCAGCCCCAGAGGTGGTGCAAGCGTTACAAGCCCAACATCTGACTCCCGGAACCGTCGGTCTAGTGTTTACCGGACGAGCTCGGGAGGAGATCAACGCGTTCTACCGTCTCAGCCCAGCATTGCTGGGTGCATTGCCCCAGACCCGCAGCGGGGCAGACCTGACCTTTGACCTAGGTGACGGCGAATCAGGAACTATCCAGGTCGTCGGCAGGCACGGACTGGTACGGAGCCCGGAGCTCGGTGGGACGGGTCGTATAGACCTCACGCCGGACCAGGAGCAGCAGCTCATTGAGCTCAGAGACAACTTGGCGCCCCAGCTGAAAGCTCAGTTCGGGTCAGCAGGGCTCAACGTCAAAGTGGAGAACGCCGTAGGCGGTGCGTCTCTGATCGAGGCGCTCAACGCCACCAGCGAACCGCCTCCGGACCCGCCGAACACCGTCACCCTAGCTTTCACCGAGAACGGGGTATGTATACACATCAACAAGTTGGAGCCCACCTTGGCGGAGCAAGTCAGCGCAGCCGCGGCCCAGCTCGTCACCGAGAATGGCTGGGGCGTCCCCGGTGGAAACCCGAACGAGTACGTGGTGCTTCGGGCCAACCGCGGTCAGGGATTCGCCACCACACGCTCGAACTGCCCCGATCCCCAAGCGCCCTGCGTCTTTGTCGGCGACGACAAAGGCGACGTAGCGGTACTCAAAGAACTCGACCCAGCCAAGGGAGACGTCGGAATCGTCGTCGGACACAAAATCGACGACGAGATCGCGAAGCTACGCGAACGCGGCCACATCGTCGGAGTGGAGACTCCGGAGGATGCCGCCCGGCTCATCGCCGCAGTCACCGTCGCCCGCGCTGACGCGCAAGGCTGGAAGCCTCGAGCCGACGACGCCAAGCGGCTACTACAGAGCCTTCGTGAAGCGGCTAGTACTCTGCCTGAGGTCACAAGCTTCACAACGGAGGCGCCGCGGACCAGGGGACAGCGTGTCGCTCCGGGCCACTTCAATCCGGGCCAGCCTGATCTGAGTGGAAACCGCTCTAACCTGACTGGTGTGCCAGCTGGTCCACTCGCTGTAAGCGGAACGACGCCCAGACTTAAGCGATCCGGCTAGTGTAGCCCATAATGGGCTACACTAGCGGCATGGAACGTATTGGCATTCGGGAACTCAAGCAGCACACCAGCAAATGGGTGAAGAAAGCTCATCGTGGCCAGCCCATTGAGGTAACTAGCCGCGGCGAATTAATGGCTCGGCTGATTCCAGCTGTAGATCCAGCCGACCCGGTCGCCGAGCTAATCGCGGCAGGCATCATCCGCGAGGCGGAGGAACCGTGGGACTTGACCGGCATCACACCCTCACCACCTCTGCCAGGTCGCCCCTCGATCTCGGAGGCGTTACAGGAACAGCGTGAAGAGCGGCTGTGATCTACCTCGACACCTCCGCACTCACCAAGCTGGTGCTTCCCGAAACTGAAAGCAGAGCGCTATCGGACTGGTTGGATCAGCACGAAAGCTCGGCAAAGGTCAGTAGCGAAATTGTGCATGTCGAACTGCCTAGAGCAGTAGCTCGATCTAACCCGATCATGCTGCCAAGCGCTATGCAAATTACGAGTGGCATGCAAATCGTACCGATCACTCCCCGAGTGTTAGCTCTGGCCGCCACCATGCCGCCGCCAGCGCTGCGGTCACTGGACGCGATCCATCTGGCCAGCGCGTTGCAGCTCACCGAGCACCTGACGGCGTTCGTCGCGTACGACACGCGACTAGCTGAGGCGGCGGAAGCCGCCGGGCTGAACGTTGTCGCGCCGCGATAGAGAACTAGTGCGCGAAGTGCCGGGTGCCGGTGAGGTACATGGTCACGCCGGCAGCCTGTGCGGCGGCAACGACTTCGGAGTCACGAACGCTGCCGCCCGGCTGAACCACCACGCGAACACCAGCGTCGATGAGCACCTGCAATCCATCGGGGAATGGGAAGAACGCATCCGATGCCGCCACGCTGCCCGCGGCGCGTTCTCCGGCCCGCGAGACAGCCAGCCGAGCGGAATCCACTCGGTTCACCTGCCCCATTCCTACGCCCACGGTGGCGCCACCGGATGCCAGCACGATCGCGTTGGACTTCACCGCCCGAACCGCGCGCCAGGCGAACACCGCGTCGGCTAGCAACCGCTCGTCGACGGCATCTCCGCTGACGAACTGCCAGGTGGCGGGATCGTCACCTGGGGCATCTACGTAGTCGGTGCACTGCATGAGCACCCCACCCGAAATCACTCGTGTATCGCTACCCGCCCGGTGAATATGCTCGGCACGCAGTACTCGGATGGAGGGTTTCGCGGTCAGCAGCTCCAGCGCTCCTTCCGCATAGGCCGGCGCCACGATTACCTCGGTGAAGATCTCCACCACCTGCGCGGCCATTGCGACGCTCACCGGGCGATTCGTGGCGATGACGCCACCAAAAGCCGAGACCGGGTCACAGGCATGCGCGCTGGCATACACTCGCGCAATATCCTCGGCGCCCTCACCATCCAAACCGACCGCGATGCCACACGGATTAGTGTGTTTGATGATCGCTACGGCCGGCTGATCGAAGTCGTGCACGGCGCGAAGCGCGGCATCGGCATCCACGTAATTGTTGTAGGACATGGCTTTGCCATGCAGCTGCTCGGCTTGCGCGATTCCGGCTCCCAACCATTCATTGCCCGCCGGAGCCGAGCCGTTGCTGCCAGCGGCCACATATAGCGCGGCCTCTTGGTGTGGATTTTCTCCATAACGCAGTACCTCGGCACGCTCCAGTGTGACGCCAACAAATGACGGCCACATCTGCTCGGTTTGTGCGGCGATGTCTCGGCCGAACCAGCTGGCAACCGCCGCGTCGTAGCGTGCGGTGTGCGCAAAAGCCTTCGCCGCGAGCCGGTGCCGGGAGGCGGAATCGAAACCCTCGGCAGCCACAGCCCTGGCGACAGCGACGTAGTCGGCTGGATCGACCACCACAGCGACGCTGCCGTGATTTTTCGCCGCGGCGCGGATCATCGCGGGACCGCCAATATCGATCTGCTCAATAGCGCGAGCCGGGTCGACCTCGCCGTCGGCTTTCATTGCCGCGAGCGTCTTGGAGAATGGGTAGAGGTTCACCACCACCAGGTCGAATCCGGCGATGTCGAGCTCGCGAAGCGTTTGCACATGTTCCGGATTGCCGCGATCAGCCAAGATTCCAGCATGGATGCGGGGATGCAACGTCTTCACCCGCCCGTCCAGGCACTCGGCGAATCCGGTCACCTCGCTCACACTGGTGACATCGACGCCCAGCTCGGCGATCCTGGCCGCCGTGGAACCGGTAGAGACGATCTGCACCCCGGCCGCCGCCAAAGCGGCGGCGAGTTCTGACAAGCCAGTCTTGTCATAGACGCTGATCAGCGCCCTACGCACCCCTGTGCGCCGCGGTGGGTTAACTGAGTCGAAAGTGTCCTTGGCAGTAACGCTCATCGCAGCGTGACGTTCCTTCCGGTAATGGTCCAACTCTGGCGCGCCAGCCGCCCAACAACTTCTACCAACATCTCTCGTTCTACCTGTTTGATGCGCTCGTGCAGACTGGCTTCGGTGTCTTGTGGCTGAATCGAGACGGCACGCTGCTCGATGATGGGCCCGGTGTCAGTGCCAGCGTCGACGAAGAACACCGTAGCGCCCGTAACAGTGTTGCCGTAGGCCAGCGCGTCGCGTACGGGGTGCGCGCCAGGAAACGCCGGCAGCAGTGAGGGGTGGGTATTGATAAACCGGTCGCCAAATGCGACCAAAAAATCGTGCCCGACAAGTTTCAAAAATCCGGCCGAGATCACCAGATCCGGCTGGAATTGCGCCACGCGGGCCGCGAGCGCCGCGTCCCACAGCTGCCGATTGGGGTAGTCACCAACCCGTTCGATGAACGTCGGCACCCCAGATCGCTCCGCTCGAGCCAAGGCCTCGATTCCAGCGCGGTCGGCGCCAACGGCTACCACCTGCACGCCGTAGTCAGGATCGACACTAGCGTTCAGCAGCGCTTGAAGCAACGAACCAGTGCCGGATACCAAGACCACCACACGCACGTCTCAGCAGCTCCTCACCTCAGCGACACTATGTTAGTAACGGTACTGGGCTAGGCTTGTAAACGACATATGGCACGGTAGGAGTTGACAATTTGTGCCTAGTTGTCGCCAAAAACCGGCCCGATGTGCCACTCTAGTCGCGACGGTCATACGTTGAGCCTATATGTAGCCAAGGTGTCGCCCAGCAAGGAGAAGCTTCATGGCTGATTCGGCCAACAGCACTCAGTTTTCCCAGCTGCGCGCGCTGTATATCAACACCACGCTCAAGCGCTCCCCTGAGCGCAGCCACACCCAGGGACTGATCGACCGCAGTCGAAAGCTTATGGAGCGCCACGGAGTTACCGTGGACGAATTCCGCGCCGTTGATCATGACATCGCCACCGGTGTCTGGCCAGACATGACTGAGCACGGCGCCGTCACCGATGAATGGCCGCAGCTGTATCAGCGGGTGCTGGCCGCCGATATTCTGGTGCTTTGCGGGCCCATCTGGCTGGGGGACAACAGTTCGGTGATGAAACTAGTCATC
>JBBSOC010000109.1:0-4669 GCA_038260095.1 Mycobacteriales bacterium
AATCCTGGTCTTCATCGTGGTCAGCGCGGGTAGTGGGCTATCCGGGCAACTCCGTCAGTGGAACCAGCGGCGCCGAGAGCACGGCAGGCTCCACAGCAACTCGCCGGCTTGACCGCGCTGTTACATGCTTTTCTCTGGCGACTTGGTCGAAAGGATGTACCCATGACAACCGTGGTGCGCAACACCCGGCAACGATCAGCAGTCGCGCAGCTACTCCATGAAACTGACGAATTTCGTAGCGCGCAAGAAATCCACGACCTGCTGCGGCAGCGCGGCACCTCCGTGGGACTGACCACGGTGTACCGCACGCTGCAATCGCTGGCTGACGCCGACGAGGTGGATGTGATGCGGCCACCGGGCGGTGACTATCTATATAGGCAATGTACTACCGAACATCATCACCACTTGGTGTGCCGGTCGTGCGGCTCCACCGTGGAAATAACCGGACCCGCGATGGAGCGCTGGGCGCAGCGCATTGCCGCGGAGCACGGCTTCAGCGACATTTCACACACCCTGGAACTGTTTGGCACCTGCCATACATGCTCTACTCGGTAATTCCTTCGACAACTTGCGCCAAGTTGTCGGGAAAGAGAGGTTAACCGTCGTAGGGGTTTGTGGGCTTGGCGACCTTGCGCAGGGAGCTCACCCGAAGATAGGGAATTTTCTCGCCATTTGCCGGATCGGTATCAAGTCGCTTGTCGTAATGACCCACAACCTCAACCCATGTGTCCGCGGCTAGATTGTGCATAGGCTCGCCAGCCATGGTGATCTTCACTGGACGACCATCAGCAGGATTCCCGCTGAGACAATCAGAAACGGGCGCAAGCCTTCTCTGACATAGCGCAAATACACATCGGTGACGCTGATGCCAACCGCTACTGGGGTTTGCTGGTTGGCCCATGCGGCGGCGGCTCGACACGGTCTTCCTCGACCCCGATCGATCGCCCGGAGCGCGGCGCGGAATCGACGTTGTCTTAAGCCCACCAGTCACCACGCTCAATGTAGTGAAGCACTGACCCGGATCCGCGGCGGCCTACCTGACAGGCTAAGCCGCACCATAACGGCGCCGCCGCCTGGCGTACTTCACCACAGCGTCCCATAACGCGACTCGGTCAAAGTCGGGAAACAACGTATCCACGAAGACCAGTTCGGCATACGCCGACTGCCACAGCAGAAAGTTCGATAGCCGCTGCTCCCCCGATGTCCGGAGGAACAGATCCACATCCGGCAGGTCAGGTTGGTACAACGCGGCGGCGATAGTGTCCTCGGTGATGGCCTGGGGGTCGAGCTCACCCGCCGCGACGCGCTGCGCGAGTGTGGTCATTACATCGGTGAGCTCAGCGCGGGCACCGTAGTTGACACACAACGTCAAGGTCATTCGGGTGTTGTGTGCGGTCAGCTCGGCGGCGGCATCCAGCTCTCGCAGCACACTGCGCCACAACCGGGTTCGTCGGCCGGCCCACCTAATCCGTACACCACGGGCATGCAGCTCATCACGCCGCCGGCGCAGCACGTTGCGACTGTAGCCCAGCAGGAAGCGCACCTCCTCTGGCGTGCGACGCCAATTCTCCGTAGAGAAGGCGAACGCGCTCAGGTAAGGAATGCCTACCTCTAGGCACCCTTCGACCACCTCGAAAAGCGCCGCCTCGCCGCGCCGGTGTCCCTCGGTGCGAGGCATGCCCCGCTCCTGGGCCCAGCGTCCATTGCCGTCCATCACCAGGCCCACGTGCTGGGGCAGCTGCTCTGGGGATATCTCTGGTGGCCTTAATGGTTCTGGTGGCCCACCATCAGTCGTTGCAGCCAGATCGTGCATGCTCGCCTGTCTCTCGTTCTCGAACGTGCCGCGTTAGCGTCGGTCGACCAACGGTAAGGATCGCAGACTGCGCTCCGTGTGCCACTGTAGGTGTGCCGCGATCAGTCCACTGGCTTCCCGACGAGCAGGCGCCTGGCTGGCATCGGCAGTCGGCCAGTCGCCGCCTAGCAGTGCCATCATCAGCGTGTATGTCGCGGGAGCTGGCGAGGTGGCGCCGCCGGGGCGGCATCGCGGGCAGACGGAGCCGCCCGCGGAGACGGAGAATGCTCGGTGCATCCCCGCTGTGCCACAGATCGCGCATTCTCCCAGCGCCGGCGCCCACCCAGCCACAGCCATCGCCCGGAGCAAATACGCATCAAGCACCAAGCTTGGTACGTGTTCGTCGCCGCTCATGGCGCGCAGTGCCCCAGCGGTGAGCATGAATAACTCCGGAGCCGGCTCACCCTCGTCACCGCTGAGCCGCTCCGTGGTCTCTACGATGGCGCTGGCCGCGGTGTAGCGCGGATAGTCGCCCATGATGGCTTTGCCGTACGGGTGCACGGTTTCGGTTTGTCGGATGCTGTGCAATCCGCTTTTGGCTGTAGGCGGGGCATAGCACTGCACGTCCACGTGGCTGAATGGTTCCAGACGCGCGCCGATCCGGCTGGATGTCTTGGCCACACCGCGTGCGACAGCCCGCACTTTGCCGTGCCGGTGAGTGAGCATGGTGACTATTCGGTCGGCTTCACCCAGCTTCTGCAACCGCAACACCAGCGCATCGTCGCGGTACAAGGTCATAGAAACATTCTCTCACTCAGGGAGCCCACCCATCAGCCGTGAACCACCTCTACGACATGGTGCACGATTGCAAGCTACTGCCATCATCATCGATGAAACGACCAGTTCAGTGGCAGCGTGTTTTTGCCAAGTTCTCCTAACTTGGCAAAAATTTTTATCGTGCACTACCTCGTAAGACCTCGTGGGTATGTCACCGACGCGCGACGTCGTCGACATGGCACGTCGACGACACGCCACGTCGACGACGTGCTAGCTTTGATTTATGGGGTTCATGAATCGCGTGTCTGAGCTGGCAGAACTTCGTCATTGGTGGAGTTCGCCTCGGCCTCGACCGGCCATGTTGTGGGGACGACGCCGAGTGGGAAAGACCGTGCTGTTAGGTGAGTTCGCTCGAGACGTACCTGCGGTGTTCCACACTGGCACGGGTCAAGCCGCCGCCGGCGAACTCGCCGATTTGTCCCATAAGGTTGCGCAGCTCCAACCCCGGCCATTGCGCAATCTCGCCGAGCGGCCCTATCGGAGCTGGCAAGAGGCGCTGGAGGACCTTGCCACGCTGGCAGAAAAAGCGCCGCTGTTGTTGGTATTGGATGAGTTTCCTGAGCTGGTCCATACATCCGCGGAGCTACCGGGGATAATTCGAGCTTTCCTTGACAGGACTCACGGTCATACCGAGTTGCGGTTGCTGCTGTGCGGCTCCGCGGTGCGGCATATGGAAGCTCTTCTTGACTCCCGAGCACCTTTGTACGGCAGGTTCGATCTCACCTTACAGCTGCACCCATTCACTCCGGCCGAGTCAGCGCTGATGCTGCCTGATCTTGCGCCCGCAGACCGCGCTGTGGTGCATGGGATTGTTGGTGGTGTGCCGTTGTACCTATCGTGGTGGGATCAGAGCGCTTCGATAAACGACAATATTCAACGATTAGTCTGCCGACCCTTCGCGCCAATCCTGTCAGAGGGGCGACTTATTCTGACCACTGAGATCGATAAAGGCGATCTTCCGGCCGCTGTCTTACACGCAATCGCCGCGGGCAAGACGAAACACAACGAGATAAGGGAATGGGTTAAAGCAGACCCGACCCGAACCCTGGACCGCCTGATACAGCTGCGTCTTGTCGAACGCTTAGTCCCGGTAACCGAAACGGCTGCCTCGCGCCGCAAACTGTATCGCATTACTGACAATCTGCTTGCCTTCTACCTCAACGTGGTAAACCGACACCTTCCTGAGATCGAACGCGGACTTGGTCGGAGCATTCTCCCTGTTATCTTGGGCTCGCTCGATGATCATCTCGGTGGCCCTTGGGAAGCTGCATTCCGAGACCAGCTTCGACGGATGGCCATCGCCGGTGAGATCGCACCGGAAGTGGTTGCGGTCGGCCCATTCTGGACCGCCGATGGCCACAACGAAATAGATGCCTTGGTACTTGCCGGCCGGTCTCGCCAACCCGTGTTAGCTGGCGAAGCAAAGTGGGCGAAAACCGTATCCGCGCAAAAGATCGTGGCAAGTTTGACCCGTAAAATCGACGCGTTACCCGGTAAACCACACGACATCCAGTTCGCGGTCTGCGCCCGCGAGACAGTAACCCACCAGACTGAGGGCGTGCGAGTGATTACCGCCGCCGAAATCTTTGAGCCCTAAATGATCGCTTAACAATTAGGCAGCTTGTTCAGTGCTCCATCGCCGCCGTCAAGGTTAAACCACGCGTAGGGGATATAGCTTCCGTTAGTCAGACGCAGCCACCATGTGCCAGCTTTATTGCCGTTGTACGCCCACGACGTGATGTGCTGGCCCTGTACCTTACAGGTCGCGGTCTCTCTGGTGCCGTTGGCGAGTGTATCGCGCGGCGTTTTTTGATTGGGTTGGCCCCATGTCCGGACACCGGCATTGCAGTACGTGGGGTTGGCTGTACCAGCACTCACACAGGTAACCGTGCCAGGACCGGCCGCCGGAGCAGGCGTAGGCGGAGGCGGTCCCTGCGTAGGCGGAGGCGGTCCCTGCGTAGGCGGAGGCGGTCCCTGCGTAGGCGGAGGCGGTCCCTGCGTAGGCGGAGGCGGTGTCGGAGTGGGTTGGGGTTGGGGTTG
>JBBSOC010000110.1:0-4654 GCA_038260095.1 Mycobacteriales bacterium
GTCAGCGGCATAATCGTGAGAACTGTAGAGCGGGTCAACCGCAAGTGGAAATGTGAGGAAACTACAAGCACAGGACGAGCACCGGCCTGCTCGTGACCGACAACAGGGTCGAGCTTTGCCCACCATATCTGCCAGGGAGCAAACGCTCTCACGCTGCGGCCTCACTTTCCCAAGGATCCAAGGGCGCTGCGTCGAGGGCTTCTACTTCGCCCAGCTCTGCCATGTAGTCCGCGTAACCGGCGGGGTCTTCTCGGCGAAACCGTTCCATGGCGGCGAGAGCCTGTCGTTCCCAGTGCTCATCGGCGAGTAGCTGGAGGGCTTCATCCGCGGTTACCCCGCCGTAGTCCTCAGCCGCAATTTTCATCACACGCTCACGGGTAGCTGGGCTTACTCGCATCATGGTAGTGGCCGTCATGCTTAAAGTATACGGTGTGTTATACGAACCGTCTAGCGCAGCGAGCACTCAACAAGATGGACGCCGATCCTCATATCATTTTGGTGAGTGCGGCTGGATCGCCAACAACACTCCGGACCGCAGCCGCACCTGGGCCTGCGGCTCGGCAAACTCGTTGCTCACGCCGCGGCTACTGCCTGGCTCGAGCGCCTCGCCCCGCAGCTGATACCGCAGTCCCGCTGTCTCTACTCCCATGGCAGGACCATGCACTGGAAGCAACGAGACGAGCTCACCCACCGCGCCAGACAGCTCTGCCGAGCGGTGGATCACCGTGCATGTCGCTCCGGCGTGGCGCGCCTGGATGTTCAGCCGCGCATAGCGCGGAGCGGCTATCAGCAGCAGGTTCGCCAGCTCATGGTCGAGGCGACCGCCGTGTGCCCCGACCAGCACGACGCGCCGCGGCTGAAACTCCAGCGCGGCGTCCAGCGCAAGTTCCAGGTCGGTGGCATCTTTCTCCGCCGGATATCGCCGGATACTTGCACCAGCGGCAGCGGCGGCATCGAGTGCATCAGCCGGAATCGAGTCAAAATCCCCAACGGCGACAGCTACTTTGAGGCCCAGCTCACGGGCGTAGGCAACACCACGATCGGCACCGATCACGATCGCGTTAGCCGGCACGTCGTTCAGGTCAGCAAGTGAGGGTGGATCACCGCCGGCGACCACAACAACTGTGATCACCGGCGGTTTCGGATCCACAGCTACACCAGAACTGTGTGTTCGCTGAACCTGCAGATTGCGACGAATTCCTCTGCCTGCAAGCTCGCCCCACCCACCAGTGCGCCATCCACATCGGGTTTAACCATGATGCTGGCGATGTTGCTGGCTTTCACCGAACCGCCATACAGCACTCGGACCGCTTCGCTCACCTGGGTACCGAAGCGCTCATCGATCCGCCTCCGAATAGCGGCGCAGACTTCCTGTGCGTCGTCTGGCGTCGCGGTTTTGCCGGTGCCAATCGCCCACACCGGCTCATAGGCGATCACCAGCCCGGCGATCTGTTCACCCTTAAGGTGAGCGAGCGATCCGTCTAGCTGCGCCAGCACGTAAGGCACATGCTCACCAGACTCGCGTACTTCCAGACCTTCACCCACACACACGATAGGCGTGATCTGCTGCTCGAGCGCGGCCTTGGCTTTAGCGTTTACCAACGCGTCGCCCTCGGCGTGGTACTGCCGACGTTCAGAGTGCCCCACCACCACATAGCCGCAGTCCAGTTTGGCGAGCATCGCCGCGCTCACCTCACCAGTGTAGGCGCCAAAGGCGTGCGCGGAGACATCCTGCGCACCGTAGCCAAGCAGCAGTCGCTCCCCCGCGATCAGCGTTTGAACACTGCGCAAATGCGGAAACGGTGGCAACACAACGACCTCGACATCGGTGAGCTGCCGCTCATCCAGGCTCAACGCTCTCTGTTGCGTCAGTGAGATGGCCTCGAGGTGGTTGAGGTTCATCTTCCAGTTGCCAGCGATCAGCGGCCGGCGCTCAGTACTAGCTTCTGTGGCTTTAGCCACCATCAACTCCCATCCTCAGCACACCCGGCAATAAGTACCGGCCCTATTTTGCCAAGTTAGGAGAAGTTGTGCGGGCACAACTTCTCCTAACTTGGCACTTTTTTGACGCTTTATGAAGCGGCGGCTTCCAAGGCCTCAATGCCGGGCAGCGTTTTACCTTCAATGAACTCCAGCGACGCACCACCCCCGGTAGAGATATGGCTGAAGCCAGCCTCGGCCACTCCAAGCTGCCGCACCGCGGCAGCGGAGTCACCGCCGCCGACCACGCTGAACGCCGAACATGCGGCGATTGCCTTAGCAATGCCACGGGTACCTTCGGCAAACGGCGGCAGCTCAAATACACCTACAGGACCATTCCAGAACACGGTCGCCGCACCAGCGATGTGCTCGCTAAAGCGCCTCACCGTCTCCGGTCCGATATCTAAACCTTGCTGGTCGGCGGGGATCTGCGACACCGGTACCACCGAGGTCACCGCATCAGCTGCGAAAGTTCGGCTGATCACGATGTCAGTGGGAAGCACAATCCGTCCATCGGCGCGTTTGTACAGCTCACGACAGGTGTCGATCATGTCCGGCTCCAATAGAGAGCCGCCGACCTCATGACCCAACGCGGCCAAAAAGGTGTAGCACATACCGCCGCCGATCAACAGCGTGTCGGTCTGCGCCAGCAGTGACTCAATCACTCCGAGCTTGTCGGAAACCTTCGACCCGCCAAGGACCACTACATAAGGGCGCTTCGGCGAATCGGTGAGCTGACGAAGCACCGACAGCTCGGCAGTTACCAAGTACCCCGCATACGCTGGAAGTAACCCAGCCAGCTCATATATCGAGGCGTGCTTGCGGTGTACCGAACCAAATGCATCATCAACGTATACGTCAGCCAACGCGGCAAGTTCCGCGGCAAAAGCTTCGCGCTGTAGGGTGTCCTTACTGCGTTCCCCGCTGTTGAACCGTAGGTTCTCCAGCAGCACCACACCGCCAGGCTGAGCGGCTTTGACTGCGGCCGCAGCGACAGGGCCGGCCGTATCGGTGGCAAATGTGACCGGCGCGCCTAGCAGCTCCCCCAACCGGACAGCCACCGGAGCTAACGAGAGCTTCGCCTCCGCTCCCTTCGGACGCCCAAGGGCCGAGCAGACAATTACTACCGCTCCAGCCTCACGCAACGCCGACAGGGTAGGCAACACTGCGCGGATTCGCCCATCGTCAGTGATGGTAGCGATGGCATCGCCGGCCAACGGCACATTGAGGTCGGCGCGCAGCAGCACGCGCCGACCTTCAACCCCGTCTTTGAGTAACTGATCTAGCGTCGGAATGCTCACAGCGACGCACCCACATGAACAGTAAGGTCCACCAGTCGGTTGGAGTAGCCCCACTCGTTGTCATACCAGCCGACAACCTTCACCTGGTTGCCGATCACCTTGGTCAGCGGCGCGTCATAGATGCACGACGCCGGGTCGCCCACAATGTCGCTGGAGACAATCGGCTCATCGTTGTAGGACAGAATGCCAGCGAACGGCCCATCAGCGGCCGCGCGGAACGCCGCATTCACTTCATCGATGGTGATCTCACGAGCCAGCGTTGCGGTCAAGTCGGTGACCGAGCCGGTTGGTACCGGCACCCGCAGCGCGTAGCCGTCCAACTTCCCCTTCAGCTCCGGCAGTACGAGCCCGATTGCCTTAGCGGCACCAGTAGAAGTGGGGACCACGTTCAGCGCGGCCGCGCGTGCCCGTCGCAGGTCCGCATGCGGTCCGTCTTGCAGGTTCTGGTCCTGAGTGTAGGCGTGAATCGTGGTCATCAAACCACGTTCCAAACCGAACGTGTCGTTGAGCACCTTGGCCAGCGGAGCCAAGCAGTTCGTGGTGCAAGAAGCGTTGGAGATGATGGTGTGCCGGCCCGGATCGTAGGTGTTTTCGTTCACCCCAATCACGATAGTGACGTCTTCGTTTTTCGCCGGCGCGGAGATGATGACCTTCTTAGCGCCAGCGGTCACATGCGCTCTGGCCTTAGTCGCATCAGTGAAGATGCCGGTGGACTCGATAACGATATCGGCGCCGAGCTCTCGCCACGGCAGCGCTGAGGGATCCCGCTCGGCCAGCGCTTTGAAGCTGCGGCCGGCCACCGAAATCTCGTCGGCGCTGGCTTTGACCTCGTGGTCCAGCCGGCCGGAGATGCTGTCGTATTTGAGCAGATGCGCCAGCGTGGTGTTGTCGGTGAGGTCGTTCACGCCGACGATTTCGACATCAGCCCCAGACGCGAGTACGGCACGGAAAAAGTTCCGTCCGATCCTGCCAAAACCGTTAATTCCAACCCGAACGGTCACGTAATCCTCCTAGAGGTGCAAAGTTGTCCAATAGATTTTTGTGTCGATATAACCCTATCGGGCAGGCCCAACTCCCCGTTGCCCTGCTTACCCATGCACACGGAAGAGTCAGGTGTAGTAGACGTGAGCACGGTGTTCAACGCGGGTACTGAGCCGTTCGTTACTAAGTCAGATCGAAAGTAGCTGAATTTGCAGGTCAAAAGGCTGCACCAGTCCAGCTACTTTCGATCTGATTAGTAATCAGGATGGTGTGGGCGTCGTGGTCGAGGCTGTAGATGATGCGCCAGTCGCCTCGTCGAGCGGCGTAGTGTCCGTGGAGTTCCCAGCGCAGTGGTTTCCCGACTATGGTGGGGCGGTGACGTAGCGAGCTGA
>JBBSOC010000111.1:0-4628 GCA_038260095.1 Mycobacteriales bacterium
CACAATGATTCCGGCCGTACCGGAGATAACGCTGGCCACGATTGGGCTGGCTACCCCGGTCATAGCAATCGGTAGCGCGATCACGTGGTACAGCACGGCCCACACTAAATTGCCAGAAATAGTGCGGGAAATCCGTTGTGCTAACGCGAAACCATCGGCGACCGCGAGCAAGCCTTGCCGGGCAAGCGTGATGTGAGCGCCGGGCACCGGCCCGAACGTGCCAGCACCCACCGCAATACCGATGCATGCCTGCGAAAAAATCGTGCCATCGGGCGGCACTCGACCACTGACATCGAGCGCAAGTGCTACGCAGAACTTTCTAGCACGTAGCTGTCTGATCGCCTCGTCTATCCCGCCTCGGCTAATAAACATGCTTTCCAGCCGGACTCGCTGCATCTGTCGGTTGAGTCCACTGCGGGCCGCGGCGATTGGTTCCAAGCTGCGATCGGCGACCACGGCATCTATGTGGCTGGTGCGCCGCACAGCCGACAGCCGATTGAGCACAATGCCCAGTTGAATGCCGCGGCCAACGCCTACCTGGATAGGAGTGGATATGGCGAGGGCGAGAGCGCTTGGCGATGCCATCAGCAGCACCGAAATTGCCACAAACAACGCGTCACGGTCACTGCTGCCGTTGCTCAGCCAAGCCAGCAGCGTGGCCCCAGCGAGCACGAAGGCCGCCACAACGATCGCGGCACCCCCACGATCGGCTCGGCGACGCAACACGCTCTGCTCGGCCTGTGCGCGCTCCATCACCCGAATGGCTTGTGCCAAGCCCGTGTCGGCTCCCACCCGCGCCACTCGCGCAACCAAACGATCGCCAACATTGGTCGCCCCGCACGCGACAGGACGACCCGGACCAACGCTGACCGGAACATCCTCGCCGGTGAGCGCGGCAACATCCATAGAAGAGTGGCCCTCCACCACGATTGCGTCAGCGGCAGCTTTTTCATCCGGGCCGATGATGAGATAGTCGCCCGGATGCAACCGCTGGCTAGCGATACGCCGCTCGGTGCCGTCTACCCGAATTCTGGCTTCGGCCGCACCACTTCGCAACAGCAGCCGAGAAACCGCGCCGGCGCGGTGCAGCACACTGCGCTCGACGCAGCGCAGCCATAAGGTCACGGCCGCAATCAACACTGGAATGTGGAAATACGGCGGTTCCGAGCCGCTCATGGTCACCCACATGCTCCAGCAAAACGTGACTGACACTGCGATGGAGGCCAGGAAGTCGCGCATGTCGGACAAGGAGGCCGAATCTCGAAAAGCGGCTGTGTGCAGCGGTACCGCGGCCCACAGTACGGCGGGGATGGCAAATACCATAGCCACCCACTGCCATCCATGAGCCTGCCAGGACGGGGTGAGCGAGAGCGCCAGCACGGGAATGGCAAGTAAAGACGCGGCGACGGCACGGTTACGCAGCTCAGTAAGCTCAGACAACGTCGTATCGGCCGAGATTGCTCGGCCAAGTGCGTCTACCTGTGATTCGCCGGTCCCGGTCCCCGGACTGCGATGCACATCACTGGTTTCCACCGCGAATCCAGATTTTTGTACTACGTGCATCACCTGGGCTAGCGAAACCCGGGAAGGATCATGCGAGATAGTTGCCCGGTCGGTGGCGTGGCTGACGATCGCAAACACGCTGGGTAGGCGATTGAGGCGGCGCTCTAGTCGTGCAGCGGCGCGCGACGATAGCCCCCGGACGACCAGCTCCGACGAGCGGGATGAGCTCGCTGGCGATTGCGGCGCAGAACGGGGCTCGGGCTCCGCCGCGGCCCGAGAAAGCTCAGCGGCCCGAGAAATTTCAGCGACGGAAATACGAGGGCGGAACCTACCAATGGCCGGCGGCTTAGGACCCAGAGGGCCTGGAGGCGGCGGCGCAAGCGCAGATGGCGTACCCGGCATTACTATCTCGCCTCCCGCAGACTTCCAAAATACGTCGCGCGCCATGCTGAAGTGAGCCAACCCATATTTCGCGACGTGAGCATGCTGTGATACGCATCATCTCTCAATTCTGGCCGCTTAGGCTACCGAATGCCAAAGATGTCCACGTAAATCTTCGTCGAGCCCTGCCTGTAGCCTCCAGAAGCACCACAGGCATAGTCAAGGCCGAACGGCGCCTGCTGCGCATACACCTAACATTGGGCTCCTACTTCACGTGCCACGCGCCCTCCTACGACATCAGGTACTCTGTTTCTAGTCTCTCCATATCCTCGCGCGTAAATTTCGGAGGCTTCCAGCCGTCTCGCCGCATGTGCTCCACGAATTCCTCTGGCAAGACCGCATGATATTGGCGGACATAGTAGGCCAAATCCCGCGGCCAAACCCAACTACCGTCGGTTGCGATTTCCAAAGGCGCGATGGCCTGCTTGGTTCCATCGAAATAGTCATTGACCATAGAGCCCGTTGCGGCAAGCGTCGCTCCCCCGTTAAGGTAGCCAACGATCCTCGCCTCGTCGGGAATTCCTGACTCCCGTAGACACTCACCCAGACTCAGACCAGATGGCATGCCATGGGCAAGCTCCCGGAAAAAGCCGACGCGTGCCAGCCCCATCATGAACCTCCAGGAAAGAAGTGAACCCACCCGCCCGCAGACAGACCCGGCCGAGGCTCGGCGAAGAGATTGCCGCTGAAGAAGACCCATGCTTATCTGTCGAGGCATTCCCTCGACAGATAAGCTTATTGGCCAGTGGTGCGCGCGCCAACCGCGTGTCTTTCCGTATACGCGCAAGAGTAGCGGTCAAACCGGGTCGCCCCCATAGGAGGGGACCGCGCTGTACCAGTTTAGCCAGCACCCGATGGCCAACATTAGTTTCCTGCTGCCATGCATGAGGAGTTGCCCCGAAGCCGGGTTTGCACTGGCTCCTAGCCGGTGGCTCGATGTCGCTTGACGATGTCACCGTCACGCAGTACGTCCGAGTTCACTCGGACGTACTGCGAACCCCCCAGGTATCGCAATCCACTCCGCCGGATCGCTTGGCATCGAAAGCACAGCAACCCAGTCGCCGAACTGCGGAGGTGCTAGCTCCCGAAGACCGTCAGGAGGGGCGTCGAGTTCGGAGGGGGATTCAAAGGGAGCGGCGCCGACCTTTGCCCGCCCCTCCCAAAGAGGCACCGCCACAAACATCCCGGCATCAGCCACACCAGTGATGTAGAGATGGGTAAGCCGCCAGCGGCGCGTCTTACGCGCCAGCGAATATGCTAGGTAACCTCGCTGCCGACCCTCAACTAAGCTGTGGAACAACAACGTGCCACCCGCTCGGTTCACGACTAAACATCGGTCAGGCCAGCAGGCAACGTAGCGTTGACGGTTTCGGTCACGGGCACGTGCGCTCGCTTCGTCAATCTCGCCCACCAGGCCGCTTTGGGGATCGAAGGACTCAGCAAAGATCGGTTGCATTAAGCCCTCGGTTGGGGCGGGTCAAACCCTAGAGGCAGCTCGATGTAATCCCACGGATCCCGAGGTAGCTCTATCAGTTCCGCTTAATCACCAAGTCTCGGAAAGGTGAGGGCGGAAAGCGGCCTGGCGTGGAACTCAACCGGTTCGTCGAAACACGCTGTGGTGACGGTGAGCGAGGCACCAGGACACCTTGAAGACGCACCACCTCTTCCCCGTGCTGCCAAACGCTGATTGATTCGATCATCGCTGTGTCTCCAAGGATCAGCGCAACGCCGCCGAGCGCTTTAGCTGACGGGGTGAGGAACCCGAGCCCAGCGAACTTCGTCTCAGGCCGAAGCGTCAGAACTACTCGATCGCTGGCGAGGTAGGCGACATAGGTTGTGCGCTTGTCGTGGAGGCGAGCTACCCGTTTCGGAGTCAGCGGCTCTACGCCACGCCCCTCCGACCATATCCAGCGAGCGAAGTATTCGACGTCCACGAGCCAACACTACGCTCCTCGGTCAGATCAGAGCCGTCAGGTGTTTAACGTTGAACTTTCGATGCCTAGACGCCCACGGGGAGAAATGTTCCTCCGAGCCCTGCCTGGAGACCTCTTAAGGCACCGCAGGCAGGGCTCGTCACACCGATTAACTCTCGGATGCCGCTTGGCTCGAGCGCCGACGGCGCACGCTGAGCCACAGAGCTGCCGAACCCACAAACAGCGCCACACCAGCTATCACCAACGCCACGATACTGATCGCGTTGACGCCTTCGGAATGCTCGGCGGAGTGGGACTCCTCGCCGTGTGAGGCAGGACTTTCAGAGTCGTGGTGACCGCTTACAGCTTTAGTTAAGTGCAGCTGCGGGGCCGGATTTTCAGCACCTGGATTTATGTCGATCCAACGAACCACGCTGCCATCGTCGTAGGTCTGTAATGCTTTGAGCACAACTGTGTCGGTGTCAGGTAACTGTTCAAGCGAGACGTCGAATTGTTGGAACTGGCCAGCGGAAATCTTAGTGCCGTTGGTGGCGGTCCACGTGATCCGGTCCACCGCTTGGGCGGACTCACCGTGTTCGGTTTTGATTGGTTTTTGCAGCGTGCGGGTGGTCACCGCAGCATCCCATCCTGGAATCGGTCGTACGCTGGCGCTAGATGGTTGATTCCAAGGGGTTAGTGGTCGTAGGCGGTGAGTGAGCGTCGTGTGGCGAGGCCGAGGGTGTCGTTGTGCCAGATCGCGGCGGTGAGGGC
>JBBSOC010000112.1:0-4507 GCA_038260095.1 Mycobacteriales bacterium
AGCGCGAACACTGCTATGACCAGAAGAAAGGCTATGGCAGATTTTCGCCTGTCCTTCCGTTGGCGGCGGCGACCTCGCCTGGAAGACCTCGAGCTTTCAGGGCGAAAACTAGAATCCAGCGCGGCTAAGCCACCGTCGGTAGGACGGCTACGAGGTCGGTTGGGAAACACCGCCTGCGGCGCTACTGGTTGCCTTGGTACGGCCGCATTCCGAGGTGGAGGCGGAGGTATTGAAGGCATCGACGGCCGCGCCCTACCTCGCGCCGCACCCCCACTGGTATACCCGTGTACTCGATGGACCCCTGGCCCAAAGCTAGCTCGACGTGGCGGCTCCTGCGCGGGGTCGCCACGAAATTTACCCACCGCCATAGCTAATCCTCCGGGTGAGCCGTATTCGCGGGCCGCGCATCAAGCCATGACTGTAAAATCACTACCGCGGCCGCTTGGTCAACCACCGCACGTTGCCGTCTACCCCTTACCCCTCGCTCGCTGAGCATGCGCCCAGCGATCACACTGGTCATTCGCTCATCATGCAGGTGCACTGGGACTGGGGCAACGTGGCGCGCAAGTCGAGTCGCATACCGCTGAGCTCCAATCGCCGCCCGCCCGTGACTACCCGAGAGTAGCCGTGGCAAACCCACCACTATGTCTACTATCCCCCGTTCTGCGACAATTCGCGCAATTTTAACAAAATCGCTACCTGCCGCGCGATCCCGTTTCAAAGTCACCAACGGCGTAGCCAGAATGCGGTGGGGGTCACTGACGGCAACCCCCACCCGCACATCACCCACATCGATCCCTAGTACAGCACCAGGCATTTGGCGGCTATCTTCTCCATCGGTCTGGGCAACCACAGCACGTGTCGCTAGCTCGCGGCGTTCCGTGCACTCGATGCGCTCGCGATTTCGTCATACACAGCGGTAAGCACCGCCTCCCGCATAGCTGGATCCGCTCCGCCGCCCTGTGCCACTTCGTCACTGCCGCCTCCACGCCCAGCCAGCGCCTGCTTGACAAACTGGCTGGCCGAGTAGCCGCGGCCACGAGCGGCCTCATTTGTGTGCACCACCAACGACAACGGCGCTGTATCAGAAGCCGCGGTGAGCACGGCAACTACCACCGGGCGCAGTGCATCAATGCGCGTTACGATCTGGCGAGCGAAGCCGCGTAGATCAGCCGCAGCCATATCGGCGGGTGCGGTTACCCCCACATAGGCCACGCCGACGATGTCTGTTGCGGCGGCCGCATGATCAGCCGCTTGCACAGCTAGCACCCGCTCGCGTAGCCGAGCAGATTCCCGTTCGACGTTCTTCAGCTTAGTCAGCAGCACGCTTACCCTGTCCGGTAATTCCTCTCGAGGAGCTCGAAGCTGTTCGGCAAGCTGACTGACCAGATCCCGCTCGCGAGCCAGGTACTGAAACGCTTCAATGCCCGTTACTGCCTCGACTCGGCGCTGACCGGCACCCACGGAGGACTCGCTGGTCAGGCTCACTATGCCAATCTGAGAAGCGTGCGCTACATGGGTGCCACCACACAGCTCACGCGACCATTCGCCGCCGATCTCCACCACTCGGACTGTTTCATCATAGGCCTCACCAAACAACGCCAGCGCGCCGATAGCTTTAGCTTCTGGCAGCGTCATGTAGCGCACGTCCACTGGCAAATCGCGCCGAATCGCGATATTCGCTGCCTGCTCCACATCTGAACGGTTCGTCGGCGACAGCGCGCAACGCCAAGCGAAGTCCAGCCGTAGGTAGCCGGGCCGGTTATATGAACCAGCTTGCAACGCTGTGGGCCCAAGTATCTCGCGTAGCGCGGCATGCATGAGGTGCGTCCCCGAATGCGCCTGTCGAGCACCGATTCGCCAATCAGCGTCGACGGCAGCGCGGACCTGCTCGCCCACGCCGAGCTCACCTTCAAGAATCCGCACCTGGTGCGAGATTAGCCCCTTGATAGGGCGCTGCACATCCAGCACTTCAGCACGCACACCCGGCCCGATGAATACTCCAGCATCGGAATCTTGACCACCGGACTCGGCGTAAAATGGGGTGTTGTCCAGTACGACAGTGACAATGTCACCCGCCTTGGCCGAATGCCCAGGTTGATGAGCCGCCGCAACGACCGCGTCACCTGCAAACACCGCGAGCACTGTGGAGTCAGTTTCTAGCGTCTCGTATGCCAGCCATCGGGTTGGGCCGTGCTCGTCGAGCACCTCCCGGTACTGCGAAGTATCCCCATGACCAGCTTTACGGCCGGTGGCATCAGCTTTGGCACGGGTGCGCTGCTGCTCCATCAAGCGCCGGAATCCGTCTTCATCGACCGATAGCTGCTGCTCGGCGGCCATTTCCAACGTTAAGTCGATCGGAAAACCGTATGTATCGTGCAGTGCGAATGCTTGTTCGCCGCTGAGTACCGTCGCGCCCGCTCCGCGCAGTTGGGTGGCGGCGGTGTCGAAAATAACAGTGCCTTGCTTAAGGGTCTGCCGAAAGGTTTCCTCTTCGGCGTATGCTGACGCGCAGATCCGTCCGAAGTCGTTGGCGACCTCGGGATAGGAAGCGCTCATCGCATCCCGGGCCGCTGGTAACAGCTCCGGCAGTACTAGGTCCTCGTACCCCAGCAGGCGCATGGCACGAATGGCCCGGCGCAGAATTCGGCGCAGCACATACCCACGCCCTTCGTTGCCGGGCGTTACTCCATCGCCGATCAGCATTAAACCGGTGCGTACATGGTCGGCGACAATGCGGAATCGAACGTCGTCGGGGTGCGCCTGGCCGGCCGAAGGGCCAGAATGCTGCCCGTACACCTTTCCGGTGAGTTCGCTAGCCCGGGTGATCACCCCGACCATTTCATCAATCTCATACAGATTGTCCACGCCTTGCAGCAACGCTGACATCCGCTCCAAACCCATACCGGTGTCGATGTTTTTGGCGGGAAGCTCACCGTTGATCTCATAGCCCTCCTTAGCCGGGCCATCACCGCGCTGGTATTGCATGAAGACTAAATTCCAAAATTCGAGGTAGCGGTCTTCATCAATTTCTGGGCCACCCTCAGGGCCATACTCCGGACCGCGGTCGATGTATATCTCTGAACATGGTCCGCACGGGCCAGGAACACCCATAGACCAGAAATTGTCGGCCATGCCACGTCGAACAATGCGCTCTGCCGAAACGCCGATCTTATTCCGCCAAATATCGGCAGCCTCGTCGTCATCGTGGTACACCGTCGCCCACAACTTCGATTCAGCGAAACCGAAGCCACCGTCGGTGATGGGCCTCGTAATCAGCTCCCAAGCGAATCGGATCGCTTCTTCTTTAAAGTAATCCCCGAATGAAAAATTGCCATTCATTTGGAAGAACGATCCGTGGCGAGTAGTCTTTCCTACTTCCTCAATATCAACAGTGCGCACGCACTTTTGCACGCTAGTGGCTCGAGAATATGTTGGTGTTTGCTGTCCGAGAAAGTAAGGCTTAAACGGCACCATTCCGGCATTGACAAACAATAGATTCGGGTCATCTAGGAGTAGGCTCGCGCTAGGTACAACCGTGTGTCCGCGTTGGGCGAAGTAATCTAGGAAACGCTGGCGAATTTCAGAAGTTTTCATTATAAACATCCGTTACTGTGGCTAGGTATAAACTCAGGACAAAGAGCAGTCTGCTACTTACCAAGCGCGGCGACGTAACGTGTGAACGCAAGGAAAAACGTCAGCCGCTATGGTGCCGCATGACGGCCAGTGTGCGACGGTTCAGCACATGCCAGTTCGCTAAGCTCTACTGGAATTTCATCAGCGCTTCTACCTTCGTAGAGCTTGCGAAAGATGAGCACACCTGCGGTTAGGCCCACACTGAGCCAAAAAAGTCGTCTCATAGCGGTGCTCCCCCCTTCATTTGCAGTGTGTCATGGGCTCTCACAGCCACATCCTTTGTGTCGGCGCGGCGCGATCTCACAATTTTACGAAGCCCGTATGCAAACGAAGCTGCTTTGACCAGTGGATTGGTCACGCTTCCGGCAATCAACGAGGTCACTGTTGAGACACTTTTTGTGAGCGACGAAACATGGTCGATCAAGGCATCGGTTTTGTGCAGCTGAACGTTAGCATTGGCAAGCGTGTGCTCCAGCTCGGTGAGGATGGGCACCACGCGATCGCTCAATGTTTGGATGGTCCGCGTTGTGGTGTCGAGGGTACGCATGAGCTTAACCAAGGCCACAACTGAGAACAGCACCAATACCACGGCCGCTCCGGCGGTGATCAGTGCCGCGATCTCTGCAACAGACACTTCGCCTCGTTTCAGGAACTGTGACGCGACGAACCGCATCGGCGTTGACGTCGCACTGAATAGATGACCTTACTGCCGGTGCACGCTCGACTCATCACCTAGATGGGTTGATTCCAAGGGGTGTTGTCGGTGTGGCTGCTGGGGTTTGAGGGCGGGGGTGTCCAGGATCGGCGTTGTTAACCCAATGTCGAATTTTGGAGACCCGTCATGGACGTCGATTTGGACACCCTCGCTACT
>JBBSOC010000113.1:0-4472 GCA_038260095.1 Mycobacteriales bacterium
CTGTCAACGCAGACGTGGGCATGTAGTGGACCTGGATGTATGTGGCATGAGCACTGGCATTGTTGTGATAGCGAGCGCGGTGGTTGCGCTGCTGGTGGTAATCGCAATTCTTGCGCTGCGGGTGCGGTTGGTGTACCGGCAGCGGCCACGCTATGCCGCTCACTGGCGGGAAGGGAACAGTCTGCAAGCCGACCCGGACGCGTTGTATCTGGTCACCCTCGGCGACTCGATAATGCAGGGCATTGGAGCCAGTAAACCGAGCAAAGGCCTGGCCGGTCTGGCCGCGGCGCATATCCGCCAGCGCACCGGGCGTGAGGTGTACCTGAAGAATCTCAGCAGTACTGGTGCGCAAGTCGCTGACGTGCTACGTGATCAGTTGCCACATGCTCCACTGGACCAAGCCGACATCGTGCTGGTCTGCGTGTCGGCCAACGACGCGGTTAAACGTGTGCCGCTGGCGGAGTATCGCCAGCAGCTCGACGAGCTGATGAGTCAACTTCCGGCGACCAAGACCGTGATCGCTGATGTTGCGTTGGTGAAAGCTCACCCGATCTATCAGCCAATCATGCAAGAACTTGCCGATTCCTATGGCATTCGGCGAGCCCGGGTGATGCAAGCATTCGCCGGCTCGGGAAACCCCCTCAAGGTCGTGGCCGGGGACTTCTTTCACCCCAATAACTGCGGCTATACGCTCTGGTTTTCAGCTTTCGAGCCCCAGCTTGACGAGTGTCTGACGGAGTTGAAGCTGACCTGACTCGGGAGCGCTTTAGCTACATACTGCAACCACCTAGAACAATGAAGGCGCGGAGTGGAATACGATACTGATTACTACTAGGTAAGCCTTAAGTAATTAGACTTGCAGGTCTAAAGCTGCGCTTGTTAGCTACTTTCGTGGAAGGTTTGTCATAGGTCTGGTGATCCACATGTCTCCTCGGCCGGTGTTTCTCTACGATGGCGACTGCGCGTTTTGTAGCGCATGTGCCTCGTTTATCAATCGCCGTATCCATCCCAGGGCGACGGTGCTGCCGTGGCAGACCGCATCGATTGAGTTGCTGGGAGTCACTGAGCAGCAATGCAATGCCGCCGTGCAGTGGATCGCCCACGACAGCCAGGTTTTCAGCGGTCCGCGAGCAATCGCTGAGCTGCTTATCCACGCGGGCTCCATCTGGCTGCCGTTGGGATGGGCGTTGCGGATTCCCCCACTATCCTGGCTGGCTGAGCCGTTGTACCGGCTGATTTCTCGTAACCGACGCCTGCTGCCGGGCGGTACGGCTGTGTGTTCGCTACCGCAGGCCGAGCGCGAAAAATCCAGCTGAGGCGGTTCTCATCCGCTGCCTTGATCATTGACACGGTGGGATTTGTGACTTTTCCCGCGGGTCACTCGCCCGATTTACCCTTCGGCGTAGTCTGAGCAGGTGTCGGCATCGAGCGCTTCATCGCAGCCAGTATCGGTAAAACCACCTTCGATGCCGCGGTACGAGCGCGACACTCTAAACCCTGCGCAGGAACTCGCCGCCATTTTTCACGGGCGACCTCGAATGCGGGGCTGGATTCACCTGTATGCCTTCGGCGTAGCTGTCGTCGGTGGAATTGTGTTGTGCGCGTTGGCCGCGAGTCGTTCAGGGTGGTCGCCGCTACTCAGCTGTGCGGTGTATGCACTGACCAGCTGCGGGCTGTTTGGGATCAGCGCGTTGTATCACCGCAAGACGTGGGGTGCGCGGGGCTACACCGTAATGAAACGCCTCGACCACGCGATGATTTTCATCTTCATCGCCGGCACGTACACCCCGTTTAGTGTGCTATTGCTGCGCCAAAGTAGTGCGACGACTTTGCTGGCAGTGGTGTGGTGTGCTGCTGTGGCTGGGGCGGCGGCGAAGTTGATCTGGCCGCATGCACCGACGTGGTTGGCAGTCGCGCTGTATTTGGCAATTGGCTGGTCAGCGTTGGTAGTGCTACCCGAAATGATGCATGTGGGAGGCATAGCTGCGCTGGTGCTCGTAGCTATCGGTGGACTCGCCTACACCGTGGGTGCGATCTTTTACGCCAGTAAATGGCCCAACCCATGGCCTACCGTTTTTGGTCACCATGAGTTCTTTCATGCGGCGACGGTGGTAGCGGCGATCTGCCACCACGTAGCCGTCTATTTAATTCTTTGGTAAGAGGCTCCGCCAAAAGCCCCTGCCGGTGTTCTCGTCGCCTTGCCTACCTTCGTAGGCGGCGGCTCCTGCGGCCTTGGCAGATGACTTTGGCGGAGCCTCTAAGCCGCTTAGGTAGGAAGGGCGCGCTAGCTTTCGCTAGAGCGCGCCCCTGTCCTGCTGACTCTCCCGGAGTCGCCGGCCTTGCGCACCGACTCCGAGGAGTGACTTACATCATAACCGGTGGAAGCTGCTAGTCACTATTAATTAGGCGCAAAACCATCATTTATACCTTTTGGCTATCAGATTGTGACTATTTGGCCACGTTCCGTGATCGTTTCGTCCGGCGGTAGCCTTCGTTGATGTCTGATCCATGCACAGTTGTCGATGTGATCGAGGCGATGGAGGCCCACTACCCGCCAGAGCTTGCCGAGGATTGGGACCGCATCGGGCTGGTGTGCGGCGATCCGTCCACGCAGGTGCGCCGCGTCTTATTGGTGGTCGACGTCACCGATGACACCGTAAACCAGGCGGTAGTCACCGGGGCCGATGTGCTGATCGCTCACCATCCGCTGTTGCTGCGTGGTGTGCACTCTGTCGCCACGACGACCCCCAAGGGGCGGCTGCTACATAAGCTGATCGCGGCGAATGTCGCGCTGTACGTCGCGCACACCAACGCTGACTCAGCAAACCCTGGGGTGAGCGACGCGCTGGCCGAGGTACTCGGCTTGTCTCCGCGGAGTCTTGCCCCGCTGCAGCAAGTCGAGTCGGTGCCGCTGGATAAGTTCAGCACTACCGTGCCACCCCAGCACGCACAGCGGGTGCTCGATGCGCTGTGCTTAGCCGGTGCGGGCTGGGGCGGAGGGGAGTATCAACGCTGCGCTTTCTTCGCGGAAGGAACGGGCACATTCGTACCCAGTGCAGCCGCGAACCCCGCGGTTGGTGAGCGTGGGCGGATCAACCTGGTCCCTGAGCTGCGACTGGACACGGTGATGCCACGCTCGAGACGCGGCGAGGTTATCCAAGCGCTACACACATCCCACCCCTACGAAGAGCCAGCGTTCGACGTGATTGAGCTCGCACCGCGTGCCACGGACACCGGGCTTGGCCGGGTGGGAGACCTCTGCGCCCCGGTCTCATTACGTGCGTTCGCGGCCCAGGTTGCCGCCGAGCTGCCCAGCACACCGGTGGGAGTGCGTGCGGCGGGGAATCCGGCGCGCGACATCATACGAGTAGCGGTGGCGGGCGGCGCGGGTGACGGTCTGTTGTCGGCGGCAGCGGCGGCTGGCGCGGACGTATTCGTCACGGCCGATCTTCGCCATCATGTGGTGTCGGAGTTCATGTCCACTGGTATGGAGGGTGACGCCCCTGCATTGATCGATGCCGGTCACTGGGCCACAGAGCGTCCCTGGTTGGATCAGGCTGCGCGACTGCTGCGTGCGCACTGCGGCGAAGCAGTGCGCATCGAGGTGTCCAATCTGGTCACCGACCCCTGGACGGTGAGGATGCCATGAAAGCTACTCAGGACGTTCAGCTTCGACTGCTTGATCTCCAGGCAGCCGACACCACGCGGGCTCAGTTGGCGCATCGTCGTGCGACGCTTCCCGAGCTCGCGGAGTTAGACCGGCTTTCGATTCAGACTGATGAGGCAGCGGCGGCGGTCGCGCAGGTAAGCACCAAGCTCGACGAGCTGGACCAGCACATTCGCGCACTCGAGCGTGAGGTCGACAGCGTCCGAACCCGAGCGCGGCGTGATCAAGAACGCATGGATGCTGGCACGGTTTCATCGGCTAAAGAACTTTCGAGCATGCAGCATGAGGTGCAGACGCTGGCTAGTAAGCAGCGTGATTTAGAGGATCGCGAGTTGGAGCGTATGGAGCAGCGCGAGGCCGTGGATGCTGAGGTTTCGGCCGCGTCGCGCCAGCTGGATCAGCTCACGCGCGCTCATGCGCTCACAGTGGAACGCCGAGACACCTCCTACGTTGAAATCGACGCTGATGACGCCGCTGCGCTGGTGCTGCGCGATCAGTTGGTCGCACAACTCCCAGCTGAATTGGTGGCGAAGTATGAGCAGCTGCGTGTCCGCAACGCCGGAGTTGGGGCCGCGGCGCTTCGGGCGCGGCGCTGTCAAGGCTGTCAGCTGGAGCTATTCGGGACTGCGCTGGCACAGTTGCGTTCCGCACCTGAAGAAGAGGTGGTGTACTGCGAGGAATGCGGCAGGATTTTAGTGCGAACAGCGCAGTCAGGGCTGTGAGCGGGATAGCTGTGAGCAGGGCAGTTGTGGGTAAGCGACGTGGACAGGGTGCAATGACAGGGTGCAATGAATTGCCATGGATA
>JBBSOC010000114.1:0-4138 GCA_038260095.1 Mycobacteriales bacterium
AGCAACAACGCCCCGGCGATAAGCGGCCCGGCGACACCAACAGTTGTCCAGTCACTGGAGCTGCCGCCTTCGATGATGCCGTACACCAGCGCGGTGACACCGACAATAGACAGCAACACCCCTAGGGGGTCGAGTGGTTTTGGCGAGGGATCAGCTGATTCTGGGACCAGCAGCAGTACCAGCGTCACGGCAACGATCACCACTGGAACATTGACCAGGAAGATTGAGCCCCACCAGAAATACTTCAGCAGCAGCCCGCCGGTAATCGGGCCGATGGCTACCGCTAGACCGGCAAAGCCGGCCCAAATTCCGAGCGCTTTAGGGCGCTCAGCCGCGGAGAACACATTGGTCAGAACCGACAGCGTCTGCGGCTGCACCATGGCCGCACCGATGCCCATCAGCGCGCGGCTGGCGATCAGCAGCTCCGGCGAGTTCGCCCAGGCCGAAAGTGCGGAGGCGGATCCAAAGCAGATCAACCCGATCACCAGCAGGCGGCGCCGACCATAGCGGTCGCCCAGCACGCCGGCAGTGAACATCAGCCCGGCGAAGACCAGCGTGAACGAGTTGATTGCCCACTCCAGCTGGCTCTGCGTGGCGCCCAGGTCAGATTGCAGCGTCTTGAGTGCGACGTTGAGGATGGTGTTGTCCAGAATGACAACGAGCAGGCAGGTCACCAATACGGCGAGAATGCCCCAGCGGCGGCGGTGAATGGTGGACGCGCCCAAATTGAGACTCCGGTGGCTTATCGCAGGTTCCGATACGGGGGTGTATCGCTAGAAACCAGCGTACGGCCGAAGTTTAGATACGCAACGGTATCGTATTTAATGTGAGCTGGATCATGCTGTTTCATGCTCAGCGGGCAGCGTCATCGCTGGCTAGGGGCTCTATCGGGGCACTTGTTTGCGGGCCACCCTAGAGGGGACCCCATGTTGCCTGGACCAGGCCGTGACCGTTTTAGCCCTATCCATGAGCGCCTGCGCTTGTTCCTCGCTGGGAAGCACGCTGTTCAGCAGGGGCCCGATGACCTTATTAGCGTAGTCGAACACTGAATGGCCAACCTTGCCCATGATCATTCTCGCGGCGCTCAATGTGCCACCCCAATGGGGAGCCTTCGGGTCGTTAATACTGACACTCGCCCACTCGCCCACTCGGCCATTGGACACCTCCCCGCCTTTGTCACTTACCTACAGCCTAACCCAACAGCCCGCTCCGGGTGGTGGCTTTACGCAACCTGGGAGCATGCGCTCAGCAAACCGGGCGACCGATCCAGCGATACCCGCTCGTATAGCTCTAGGAGCTGATCCGCCGTGCGGTCCCACGATAGGCCTTCGGCGCGCCGTACCGCTCCGACCGCGAGGCGGGCTCGCCACAGTGGCTCGGTGGCTAGCCGGCGCAGCTCGGCGGCGTAGCGAGCCGGATCGTGTCCCGCGATCAGCACCCCAGAACTGCCGTGTGCCACAACGGTTGCTAACCCGCCGACCGCGGCGGCAACCACCGGAGTTCCGCACGCCTGCGATTCGGCGGCGACCAGCCCGAACGATTCGCTGCGGCTGGGCACCACAGTCACGTCCGCGGCGCGATACAGCTGCGCAAGCTGGGCCGCCGGCATCGGATCGAGGAATCGCACCAGGTCGCTGATGCCCAGTTGCGCCGCCAGCTGCGGCATCGACTGCCCGGAAACTGCGCCGCTGCGGCCGCCGCAAATCACCACCACCAGCCGTCGGCGCAGCTGCGGGTCTCGGGCAAGCTCGGCCGCGGCGCGCAGTACAACATCGGGGCTTTTCAGCGGCTGTACCCGGCCCACGAACAACATCACAAACTTCTCCGGTGCAATACCGTGCAGGCGTTTGGCCGCGCCGCCATCGCCGGGGCTAAATTGCTCCAGGTCTACACCCGGCAACACCACGTGCATGGGTGCTGCGGCTGGCCCGAACAGCCCGCTCAGCTGCTTGGCTTCGGAATCGGTATTGGTGACCAATGCGTGCGCGTCGGCCGCGATCGCAGCCTCGGCGCGGCCGCGGTGCGCTGGCTCCGGCCTGTCCCCCGGAGCCAGTTGCAGGTTTTTCACCGCCGCCCAAGTGTGTCCAGTGTGCAGTAACGGGGCGTTCCAGCGGCGCGCCACGCGACGGCCTACCTGGCCGGAGAGCCAGTAGTGCGAATGCACCGCGTCATAACCGGCATAGCTGGCAGAGCCAGCAGAGCCACCAAAGGCAGCCCCATCACGGATGCTGGGCTGCCGATCCAAACCGGCTCGCAGCACCCCCCAGGTAAACTCACACAGCTGCTCGGGGAGGTGATCTTTGTTGTCTCGTTCGAACGGGCCGGCCGGAACATGCCTCACCAGCACCCCCGGCGCGAGCTCGACTACCGGCGGGCTGTCCGGTGAGGTGGCGCGAGTGAAAATATCGACCGCAACACCGCGCTGCGCCAACCGGCGAGACGTTTGATCAATGTAGACATTCATCCCGCCGGCGTCGCCGGTGCCGGGCTGGTCCAACGGAGACGTGTGCATCGAGATGGTCGCTATCCGTGAAATCACAGCGATTGATTCCCCATCCCTTGACGTGGACTTTCCGTGGACTTTCGATAAACACAGCATGCTCACCGTTAACCCACGAGCACCGGCTCATGCTCTAACTTCACACCGTACCTGCGCTGCACCTCACAGCTGATCTCTTGTGCAAAACCCAGCAGCTCAGTCGTGCTACCGCCCCGGTTGACCAACGCAAGAGTGTGCCTACTGGAAACACCAACGCCACCGCGAGTAAAACCCTTCCCGAAACCCGCGTGCTCTATCAGCCAGGCGGCCGCAAGTTTCACCCGGCCATCGCCGGTTAGCCAGTGTGGAATCTGTTCGGCTGTTGCTCCCAGCGTCGCGTCAAGCTGGCGATACTGTTCGGCCGAGACAATCGGGTTGGTGAAAAACGAGCCCACACTGCGCGTATCTGGATCAGTGACATCGATCACCATGCCCTTGTCTCGCCGTAGTTCGAGTACTGCCGCACGGACCTCGACTAAGGGTGGCCGGCTCTGCTCGGTAGTGGCAAGTCGGCGGCTTAGTTCTCCGTATCGCAGCGGACCCCCGGCCTGGTCGCGGCGCAGCCGCAGCACCACCTCCAACACCACATAGCGCTGCGCCCGCTTAAACGTACTGGTCCGGTAGGCAAAGCCACATTCGGCGGCGGAAAGCTCCACCACCCGATCGAGCTTACGGTCATATACCGTCACCGCCCGCAGTACTTCAGCAATCTCCTGCCCGTATGCCCCCACGTTTTGAATCGGCGTCGCGCCCACCGAGCCGGGAATGCCAGACAGGCACTCCACCCCGGCAAGCGATTCGGCTACACACCACTGCACCAGATCATCCAGCGCGTGCCCCGCGGCTACGCGCACCAGTGCGTGCTCGGCGCCGTCGGTAACTACGGCAACACCAGTAGAGCGCAGCAGCACCACAGTCCCGGAAAAACCGGCGTCACTGACCACGACATTGCTACCGCCGGCCAGAATCAGCAGCGGCTCGTCATGCTCGCCCACTTCGCGGACTGCTTCCACGGTCTGTCGCGCGTCATACACCGATACCAGCGTCCGTGCTGGACCGCCCAGCCCCAGCGTGGTCAGCCCGGCGAGCTCGACATTGTGTTCAACATCGCATGTGCGCCCGCCCAGGTAGTCCTCGGGCACGGTCAAGCTACGAGCGGGGGTGCTTTCAGCGGGCATGCGACGCGCCATAGGGTGTGCAAATGAGTATGACGAAAGACTCCTGGCTAGCGGCGTTGGCCGACCAAACCGCCCAGTTTCGGGCGGCGGTTAATACACAAGACATAGCGCACACGCTACTCAGGCCGGTGCCGTCGTGCCCTGGCTGGAACGTACATGACCTCATCTGCCATCTGGGGAACGTATACCAGCGCATTACGGGGTATCTAGAACAGGCCGGAGCCGCGCCAAATGGCGAAACCTACGCGCCCGGTCCGACGGGGGCGGCTGCGCTGGACTGGTGGGATGAGCAGCTGGCCGAGCTACAGCGAACGCTAAGCGCCACCGATCCCGACGCCCCTGCCTGGAATCCCTTCCATGCGCCGCCCACCGCAGCATTTTTCCACCGTCGAGCAGCGCACGAGACCGCTGTGCATCGTTG
>JBBSOC010000115.1:0-4130 GCA_038260095.1 Mycobacteriales bacterium
AGGCTCTTACTGAACGTCGTCGATGTGGTGTCGAAAACTTCGCAGAAAACTTAAGAAAAACTTAAGTTTGGAGGCTTTGCTACCCGTGAAACTACAGTAAAACTGTAGTTTCACGGGTAGCATTTAACTGTGATTGCCTCTCGAAGAGATTTGCGACATCAACTATTTCAGCTGGCGGCTGAGCAAGGCGGGTACTTCACCGCAGCTCAAGCTAGGAAGATTGGCTATTCCTACCAAGCTCAGGCACATAACGTTCATGCGGGTAATTGGGTGCGCCTCAATCGAGGCATGTTTCGGCTAGTCGAGTGGATCCCTGAACTACATGATGACCTGATTCGCTGGACGTTGTGGTCGGGTGGGCAAGCTGTTGTATCTCACGAGAGCGCACTGGCTGTTCACGGAATCAGTGAACTTGAGTCATCTCGGTTGCGGCTCACGGTCCCACCTGGCTTTTCTTTGCAGAACCCGGCAGTCACTCTCTATCACAACGATGTGCCGGACAAAGACATACTGCAACTCGCCGGCTTCAGAGTGACAACTGTCATCCGATCTCTTATCGATGTTGCCGCCATTTTGGCCGATGAAGACCAGTTAAAAAGGGCTGTTCAGGAAGCGCTCGACTCAGGCGTGTTTACGTTACGCCAACTACGATCCCGGGCCGAGGAAGTCGACCTGCGAGCCGCACTACGCATCGAACGAGCACTTGTTAGCGTCAGCGCACTATGAGATACGCAAGTCCCCAAGCACTGCGCATGGCGCTTAGCCAGCGTTTACTGACTCAGTCAGAAACAACGGGTGTCAGCCTTGATCGACTGCGACGTCGAGTGCTGTTCGAACGGATAATTACACGGCTTTATGCAGCCGAACCTGGCATATGGGTAGTAAAAGGCGGCATGGCCCTTGAAGTGCGACTTCGAGACGAAGCCCGTCTCACTAAAGATCTCGACCTCGGACTGCGAGCCACGGTGCAAGCTAGCGGAGACCTCAAAGCACGGCTCATTGAGGCGCTCTCCATCGATCCTGACAAAGACGGATTTATGTTAAGCGTTGGCTCGGTTAAACGGCTAATGGAAGATAACCAAGGACAGGCAACCTGGCGCGCCTCGATAGCGGCTCAATTAGCTGGGAAGCCCTTTGGCGGAATGCAAGTTGACGTTTCCCCGCGGCTATATGAGCTCGATGAAACAGACTTCATGGTGCTACCAAACTTTTTGGATTTCGCTGGAATTCAACCGCCTGAGGTTGAGCTCGTATCTGTCGATCGGCACGTAGCCGAGAAGTTCCACGGAATGCTCAAGGAGTTCCCCGACCGGGAGAACACTCGAGTACGCGACCTTGTCGATCTGGTGCTATTGAATGAGCACGGGTTGGTGGATCCGGAACGGGCAGTTGAGTCAGTTCGTTCCGTATGGGCAGAACGGAATGAAATTCTCCCCGACGAGTTCCCATCGCTCCCGGTGAGCTGGCCAGACCGTTACGAGGCGATGGCCGCCGAACTCAATCTAGCCGCGGCCAGTTTCAGTGAAGCCGTAGCTGTAGTCAGAACCTTGTGGGAAGCCATGTTCGATAAGCGGCAGCGCCGCACATCGGCAGACTCTTGCTGAATGTCGTAGATGTGGTAGACGTGCCAGTAGGCTGAAAGCCGTGGTCAAAAAATCCAAATCCTCCAGAACCCGCTGGGACCCACGACATGCTGCCGACGCCGCCAACGAGCTGCGGACAAAGACCGCCCGGCTTATGCGCGGCTCCGAATTCATGACAAAGTACGTTGAGCAACTGCTCCGGCAAACCCACGACGAAACTATCGCCGCTGAGGTAGCCGCTGCCGGAGAGGTAAGTGCCGAGGTCACTACTGAGGCAATTTCTGCCGACATACTAGAACGGATGCGTCAATGCTTCGCCCATGCTGCCGCTAACCCGACGTTTCGAACATTGGCACGCGCAGCAATTCCACAGGAAGTCATCCGGCTAGAAGAAGCACCGCTCTATGTCATTGAACCCGCAGCGCTGCGGGAGCTCGAAACATCCATGCAGGAGACGGACCCAGACTCCGCACCAGTGCCGTTTAATCTCCCTACCGAAACCGGGTATCTCTTACTTCCTCGGCCGGTGTACACCCAAGCAGTTGATGGCACACTCAGCGCGATCAAAGCAATCGTCTGGGGACCATTGACAACGACATTCACCAACGAACAGGGAGTTCAGGAAACAGCGGCAGGCATACGACTCTCGGTGTATCACGATCCGCACAGCTTGCGGGTTGCATACGGCCTAGAGGTGCTGGACGAAATCGCTCATGAAATGCGCCCCGCCACCCAGGTACCACCGCTGCTGTTCCGGCAGGCCGAGCTGCTTCGAGCCGACACCTGGGATGAGGTGATCGCGATCAAAAAGGCCCAACCTGCCCCGGCACCCGAGCAGAAGGTGCCACCCAAGGCTGACACGGCGCCGCCTGGCGTGCCAGTCTTTGCTGACGTTAGTCAGGTGATGCATCTGCGGCTAATGCGGGTATTCGACGCCTACTGCCAGCAGGAGCGGGCCCGGATTCGCAGCTCGACCCCTCAGCGGTCAGGCGGACGTGGTAAAAGACGCCCTTCTTTGCCCCCAACCCCCACTCATATCATTTACCTTCCCGAGGAAAGGGCCGTTGATCTGCCGGACGGCAGCCGCTTTACACCTCGGGGCGAGGTGAAACGCGGATTTGTGCGTAGGACACGGGCGTGGCCGGTAGCTCCGGTAACGCGAACTGCCGTAGACCCGGCTACGGGGAAGATCGTAGAAACGCCGGTCCGGAAAGCATTCGTCCAAGGCCCAGACCGCAAGGACCATACCTACGAAGAGCTACGTGCGCTTAAAGATGCCGAAACGACACGGGCCGTGGTTGCTGATACACCCCCGAGCGGTAGGCGGCGTCGACGACGGTAACCGCACAGCGGCAACGGTCTAGGTCACATCGTCCTGGCGGTTGCGCTCATTTCCAGTAGTGCTGCTTACCGCCTCTTCCTCGAGGGACGCGTCCTCGTCTAACGAGGATGTTTCGTCGTCGGAGAGCTGGCTAAGCGGATCCTTGCGGCGTAGTCGGGAGCGCCGGCGATCATTGAGCGCGGCAGCACCAACGGCCGCGAAGTACAGCAGGCACATGGGGACAGCTAATCCCGTCATGACGAATGGATCAGGAGTGGGCGTTGCAAACGCGGTAAAGACAAAGATCAAAAAGACCGTGATCCGCCACCAGCCCAACAGCTTCTTCGCGCTGGCGATCCCCGCTACATTGAGCATGAATACCACCAGCGGAAATTCGAAACCGACACCGAACACCAGCAACATTCCGGTGACGAAGTCAAAATATCCACTGAGGTTGACATTTACGGCGAGCTCAGGGGTTTGGATGAGCAAGAACTCCAATGCGCGCGCAACGACAAAGTAGGCGAGAAAGGCTCCACTAAGAAACAGCGGCACCGCCACCGCGACGAAGACGTACGACCATTTCTTCTCTCTACGGTGCAAACCTGGCGCCACAAATGCCCACAGCTGGTAAAGCCAGATCGGGCAAGCAAGTAAAAGCCCGATGTACAGCGCAACCTTCAGGTTCAAAACAAACGGCTCTAGTGGTGACTGTGCCGTGAAAACGCACTGTTTCGCGAACCGAGCGCAATACGGCTGCTGAATGAAGTGCAGCATGGATTTGGAGAAAAACAGCCCGATGCATAACCCGATCGCTATGGCTAAGCACGCTTTGAGCAGCCGTTGCCGCAGTTCGCGGACATGTTCCATAAACGGCATTCGGGCCGATGGATCTGACGTACCATGCTCGGTTCGCCGACGTCGAATACTGACCACGCGCGGAATTAGGCCTGTTTGTGGGGCTGGTGAACCGGGTCGATCACGTCACCGCTGAGCGGAGCCGGACCCGACTGGCCCGGTGCTGGCCGCTGATTAGTCTCAACCTCTGACGTGGTCTGCGCCTCAGCCTTGCCGCGAACGTCATCTTCCATCAGACCTTTGGTTTCTGATTTAAAAATGCGCAGCGAACGCCCGATAGCGCGGGCGCCGTCTGGTAGCCGCTTGGCGCCGAACAACACCAATATAACGACAACCAGAACAATGATGTGCCACGGCTTGATCCCCAT
>JBBSOC010000116.1:0-4072 GCA_038260095.1 Mycobacteriales bacterium
ATACTGGCGCGCAACCAAAACTCCGCTCAGACGCTGCAGCATGGGGGCACACCGCATTTGGGCATCCGCCGAGGGTTGTCGGCGACCGATCAGGACAGCTTGGGACTCCAAAATCACGTCTCCGAAGACCTCCAGGCCCTGCTGTCGCAGCGTTGCGCCAGTCTCCACGACGTCGGCAATCGCATCGGCGACCCCCAGCGGAACCGAGGTCTCCACCGCTCCGTCGAGTGCGATCACTGTGCAACGAATGCCATGCTCGGTCAAGTAGCGCTGTACAAGCCCTGGGTATGCGGTAGCCACGCGCCGCCCCGCCAACTCGACAATGCTGCCAATGGCACCACGGGGTGCGGCGAATCGGAATCGCGATGCCGCAAAGCCCAGCTCCATTAGCTCATCAGCTGCCGCATTGCTGTCCAACAGCAGGTCACGTCCAGTGATACCCAAGTCCAGATCACCAGAGCCGACATAGGTGGCTATATCTCGGGGGCGTAGGAAGAAGAACTCAACCTGGTTTTGATCGTCCACCATGGCGAGTTCGTGATGCACACGACGCTGCCGATACCCGGCCTCGGCCAGCATAATACTTGCTGGCTCCGATAACGCTCCCTTATTCGGTACGGCGACCCGGAGCATGCTTAACCTCTCGTTTCTTTAGTGTGCGAATCAGACCTTGCGACAACGTGGCGCAGCGAAATTCACAGCCGCTGGTAAACGGCGGTGAGGTCGATCTGCCGAGCGAGCATCATCACTTGCACGTGATACAGCAGCTGCGAAATCTCCGCGGCGAGCTCGCTGTCGCTTTGATACTCAGCCGCAAGCCACACCTCGGCGGCCTCTTCGACAATTTTCTTGCCGATACCGTGCACACCGTTGCGCACAGCTCGTACCGTCTCGGATTCGGCATCGCCGCCCTCGACCTTGCGCTGTAGTTCGGTGAAGAGCTCGTCAAATGTTTTCACAGCCCTATCCAACCAAGCTCCCCGCACTGGCCTAGCGGCAGCCATGCAAACGTCGACTTCCACCCTCTGGCGTGGCTCAGTCTGTGAGTCGACAGCGAGGTTTTACTCCGCGCCACGGATCGCACGCAGCTCGACCGCGGCACCAAGCGCGGCTAGGGTTGCGTCCCAGCCTTTGTCTTCGGCGCTGCCAGGCAGCCCGGCGCGGTCTCGCGCCTGTGCGTCAGTGTTGACGGTGAGCACACCGTGGGCGACCGGAACACCCGCGTCGAGCGCGACGCGGGTAAGGCCTGCGGTCACCGCGTCGCAGACGTAGTCGAAGTGCGGCGTGTCCCCCCGCATCACCACACCCAGCGCCACTACGGCGTCACAGTGCTGAGCCAACGCCTGCGCCAGCACCGGTATCTCCACACAGCCAGCCACTCTGGATACCTGTAGTTGGGTCACACCACAAAAAGCGGCGGCCGTTTGGGCTCGGTACAGCAGATTGTCGACGATCTCGCCATTCCAGCGCGCTGCCACGATGCCCAGCCGCAGTCCACTGGCATCGATCTGGCCCAGCGTGGGTGCGCCCTTAACACTCATGGCGCAATCAACTCCTCGGGCAAGTCGGTGATCTGGTGACCCATGCGATCTCGCTTAGTGCGCAGGTACCGCAAGTTCTCCGGATGTGGATAACTAGGCAACGGCTCACGGCCCACCACCGTGAGCCCGTATCCCTCTAGCCCTGCCCGCTTGGCGGGATTGTTAGTAAGCAACCGCATACTGCGCACTCCCAGATCCACCAAGATCTGCGCTCCGGTTCCGTAGTCGCGCGCATCGGCCGGCAGACCGAGCTCCAGGTTCGCATCCACCGTGTCCGCCCCGGCGTCCTGCAGCTGATACGCCTGCAGCTTGTGCAGCAGGCCGATGCCGCGACCTTCGTGGCCACGCATATACAGCACCACGCCCCGACCTTCTGCAGCTACCCTCGCTAGAGCGCTGTCCAGCTGGGCACCGCAGTCACAGCGCAACGAACCGAAAACGTCACCGGTGAGACATTCCGAGTGCACCCGCACCAGCAGATCTTCGCCGTCCCCGATCTCACCGCGCACCAACGCCACATGCTCACGATCGTCGATGCTGCTGCGATAACCCACTGCTTGAAACTCGCCGTATTGAGTGGGAATGCGAGTGTTGGCCACTGGGCTCACTTGCCGCTCGGATCGGCGGCGATACTCGATCAGCGCAGCGATGGAAATCAACGTCAAACCATGTTCCGCGGCGAAGACGCGCAACTGAGGCAGTCGGGCCATCGTGCCGTCATCATTGGTCACCTCACAGAGCGCCCCCGCGGGTTGCAGGCCGGCCAATCGCGCCAGATCCACCGCGGCCTCGGTGTGACCGGGGCGGCGGAGCACACCCCCTTCCTTAGCACGCAGCGGAAACACATGTCCGGGGCGGGTGAGGTCAGCGGCGGTAGTGGAGGCGGAGGCTAGCAACCCAATGGTGTGGGCACGATCATGCGCGGAAATACCGGTAGCCAGCACGTCACGGGCATCCACTGAGACGGTATACGCGGTACCGCGACGATCCTGATTGGTGTGATACATCGGCGGTAGCTCTAGTCGGTCGCATTCGGCCGAGGTCAGCGGTACACACACCATTCCCGAGGTGTGCCGAATCATAAACGCGAGCAGCTCAGGGGTGGCGCGCTGCGCGGCGATGATCAGGTCGCCTTCATTTTCGCGGTCATGATCGTCTACTACAATTACGGCTTTCCCAGCGGCGATGTCTGCTATAGCCTGCTTTACGGTGCCAAATCCCGTTGCTTCACGTGTGCGTCCAGCTGGGGCCGGCTCAGCAGTGACCGTCATGACCGTACCTTTCCAAGCCTCGATGGCTCCATGCAACCGTTTGCCCTCAACAGCCGCTCGACATACTTGGCGATCACATCTACCTCGACGTTTACCTGCTCGGATTCTGCTAATGCTCCTAGCGTGGTGTGACGCAACGTGGTGGGGATAACGCCAATCTCCACGGATACAAAACCTTCTCCACTGGTCCCCGTTTCATTGTGCCCGGTTAACGGCGATTCCGCTGTGCTGTGCGGGGGGTCTGTTACCGCAATCACCGTCAGTGACACCCCATCCAGCGTGATCGAGCCTTTTTCCACTATGTAACGGGCAAGCCGCTGCGGCACCTCGAAGCGCAGCCGATCCCACGACCCACCAACTTCGCGCTGCGCAAGAGTCGCGACACCGTCCACGTGGCCTTGCACCATGTGACCACCGAGTCGGGTGGACAGCGTCGTGGCTCGTTCCAGATTGACCGGCGAGCCCGGCCGCAAACGGCCCAGGCTGGAACGAGTGAGCGTTTCAGCCATCACGTCCGCGTTAAAATTTTCGCTGGACAGCTCAGTGACGGTGAGGCAGACGCCGTTCACCGCGATGGAGTCACCAGGGGCCGCATCCGAGCTGATCAGCGGTGCTTGAATCCCCACTCGCGCCCCGCCGGGCATCGTGTTGATTGCCGCTACAACGCCCAGCTCTTCAACAATGCCCGTAAACATGTCTACCCTATACCTGCCCTTTGTTGGCGGTTTTGAGCCGGTGATTTTGAGCCGCTAGCGTGCCGACGATGCGCACGTCGGTGTCGATAAGTTGTACATCACGCACCTCTAGCCGTAGGGCTTGCGAGATGGTATGAATTCCCGCGCCGACCAGAGCCGGTGCTCCAGCGCCTAGCAACGCCGGAGCGATGTAGGAGACAACCTCATCCACCAACCCCGCCTCCAACGCCGCACCTGCCAGCGTGGGTCCACCTTCGAGTAGCACACTGCGACAACCCCGGGCAAACAACTCGGCGAGCAGCTTGGTTAGATCCACCCGGCCGGCCGCGCCGCCGACCTCTGTACCGCCAACCTCTGTACCACCAACCTCTGAGGCGGTCGCGATCCACGTGTCCGCGACTCCAGATCGCGGCGTTTGAGGCTGGCGTACCCGGGCCTGCGGCGGGGTGCGACCCGTGGAATCGACCACGACCCGCAATGGGCGATGGACGTCATCAAAGCCGCCTCGGCCATCATGGCCAGGAAGCCGCACTGTGAGCTCAGGATCATCGGCAATTACGGTGCC
>JBBSOC010000117.1:0-4032 GCA_038260095.1 Mycobacteriales bacterium
ACGTTGACCAACCAAGACGCCACGTCGAAGACGAGAAGGGCTTACGGTGAGCGCACACAGCGGTTCACGTGCCGCTATACCCCCGCCACCCCCTCCGCTGCGCCAGCTAGGTAGTACCGACCTCAAGCGGCTGCACCGCGACTGGAAACGGCGTCCGCATCCACGATTGGCGCTACTGCTGGAGAACGTCGCCAGCCCGTTCAACATTGGCAGTATCGTGCGTACCGCGGCCGCCTTTGCCGTTGACCGGCTCTACGTGGTGGGGCGTGGCGATGAGCTGAACAACTCGAAGATGCAGAAGATCGCGCTGGGCACGGAGCGTTTTCTGAGCTGGGAGTACTACGCCAGCGCTGGGGAGGCGCTAGGTGCCGCGTGCGCGGAGGGCTTCAGCCTCGTTGCCCTGGAGCTTACGGCGGGGGCGGTGGCTCTGCATGAGACTGATCTAGACCGCGACATCTGCCTGGTGGTGGGTCACGAGGATCGTGGCGTGACGCCGGCAACGCTCGCTGGTTGCGAGCTGGCCGCGTTCATTCCGCAGCTGGGCAAGGTGGCTTCACTCAACGTGGCGAGCGCCACCGCGATCGGTTGTGCTGAGGCGCGCCGGCAGTCCTGGCAAGGCAGTCGGAGCGCTGAGCTCCCAGTTGAACCCGACCGTCCCGCCGGCTGAGACCGGTACGCTCGGCCAGCCCGCGCACTCGACGATCAGACCGAATCTCCTCAGCCCAACGGATTAATCTGCTCCAATGTTGCGGTGTTTGACCTGAGCAAAGATTCAGCCCGGCCTACGATGGACTTCATTACCGTACAGCGCCGGAGGCTCCCGATGAGATCACGTCTGTTGCCCAAGCTGTCGGCTATAGCCGCCGCGCTCCTGTTCGCTGGGATGATCGCACCAACATCCATGACGCCTACCGGGCCAAGCGGAAACACCACTAAGTGGACCACACAAGCTCAAAGCTCCAGCGAACAGCGCGAGACCCTGCGGTATTGGACCCCACAGAACATGGCTGCGGTCAGGCCGATGCCAATTACCGTGCAGGAGACAACCGCGTCGCCACGCTCAGCCCCGTCCAACTATTTGGCAAGCCCCCCACGCGAAATGGCCGCAGGGCCGTCGATGGTCGCGGCGCGTCCAGTGGCGAGCAAGTGGACCGCGCCGGGCGCACTCCCCAACACTGTGGGGAGGATCTACTTTAGCTCTGGGCGCTCCGACATGAGCTGCAGTGGGTCAGTGGTGAACTCCCCGAACGGAGGTGTTATCTCCACTGCCGGGCACTGCTGCAAAGAGCCGGGAGGTGCGTTTCACACGCACTGGGAGTTCCTACCCGGACACAACAGTGCCAGCGAGGCACCACTTGGACGCTGGCCGGCACGCCAGCTTTTCACCACCACCGGATGGGGGCTGCGCGGTGACCATCGTGGAGACGCATGTTTTGTGGCGGTAGGAACCCGCAACGGCCAGCACATTGCGGATGCGGTGGGGGCGAACCTTGTCTCCTTTAACGCACCCGCAGGCATCCCGGTACATGCCTTTGGGTACCCAGGAAAGCTAGGCGACGGCCAAACGCTCTACTACTGCAGTGGAGCTACCTGGACTGCCGAGAGAACCAACGTAGGTATTGACTGCACCATGAAGAACGGCTCCTCGGGTGGGCCGTACTTAGCCGATTTCGACGGCAATCACGGCACGGTCGTCTCCGTAGTTAGCCACGGCCCCAACGGCCCGGAGGAAATAGGCCCGCGCTTTGATGCCAGCATAAAAGCGGTGTATGACGCAGCTGGGGCCGCTTGATAGCGCAGCCATGCCACTTCACCGGTAGATGCCGAGTTCCGCTTTGCCCTATAGCAAAAATAAACACTACTAATTGTGGCAATTCGGCAATCCGGGGCCGCGAAGCCTCCAGTGCCTTCAGTACTGTGTCAAGTGTCGACACCCTCGTGTGGACCCTTATACATCCGCAGCAACACCTAAGCCTGCGATAGCAGCTACTCGGACTACCTGCATTAGAGAGAGATTGATCTAAACATGGTGAAAAAGCGTATTCGCTTGATCGTGTTACTGACCGCGGCCGCCGTCGGCCTTGTTGCTGTCCCCGCCTCAGCGCAGGCGCTCCTGGGAGACAACAGCGAAAGCCCGCTACCTGCCCTCGGCAAAGTGACCGATTCAAAATTGCCCAAAGGCCTCAATTTGGAGGAAATCACGCGTGGCGACCAACTCACGCGTGATCACTGGACGCCAAAAACCATGGCGGCCGCCAGCCCTATGGCGCTCCCCAAACTGCACACGGCGACCGGCGGAGCGGATCCCAACCGCATGCTGCCCGGCCAAAGCAAGCCCGGCCAGGGTATGCCGTCTACCTCCGACCTTCCGGATCTCAGTGGTCTCCCCAATCCAGCTCTGCATGACGGGGTCCTCGGCGATCAAACTCTCGGTAGCCGGGACCTCAAAGGCAAGCTTCTTGCCGCCCCGAGCGGCACTGGTCACTCCCTCACCGGCGCAGGGCAGCCAACTACCCTAAAAGCCGCCAGTACAACCAGCGCAGAGTCCCAGCAATGGTCAGGTAGTGGAGCAATCGCCAAGAGCATGGGCGAGGTCTTTTTCACTAGAAACGGTCAGGACTTTACTGGCTCGGCCACAGTCCTGAAATCGTCCTCGAACCTGAAAAATCATAAAGACATAGTGGTCACGGCTGCGCACAATATAGAGGACCAACAGGGCAACCGTGCCACCAACTGGATGTTCGTCCCCGGTTACCACAACGGCAACAAGTCCTTAGGCGAGTGGACTGCCCGCGAACTACAGATGCCTTCCGGCTGGACGCGCAATCACGATGAGGACTCCGATGTCGGCTTTGCCGTCATGAGCCCGCTAAACGGTAGGCACATTGCTGATGTGGTGGGTGGAGAGAAGATCGGTTTCAATACCAGTAAAGACGTGAGTGTCTCCGCATTCGGTTATCCCGGATACAGGGGCGAGAGCCTCAAGGTATGCAGCAATAAAGTCACCCGACCCAATGCGCGGAATCGTCAAGCTACCGCCCGAGCAATTGATTGCAATATGCCCAAAGGGGCCTCGGGTGGCGCCTGGTGCTGGTGGAAGGACAAGAATCACTCCGATTGCACAATAGTGTCGGTGACCGCCTACTCTTACGATGACGAGATGAGCGTAATATACGGACCGCCTCTGGGTGACGAGGCCAAACGGACATACGAGAAGGCGCAGCGTCTCTAAACAGCGACCTTCGCAGTAACCACTGCAGATACCCGCCCCCAATTGGGGGCGGGTATCTTATTGTTCAAAGCTTTTCGACAAACTAACGCCTACCCGTTACGTGCTCGGAGTTCCCTATGTCAGCAGATGAGATCCTCTCGGCCGATCAGCGTAAACCGGAGAACATCGCGGCGTGGCGCTATGGATGGCTACTAGCCGCGGCGCTCATCGCTGTGATGCTGTTCGGCAACCATGAGGGTCAGGTAGAAAACGTATGGCTGATCGGCATAGTAGGAGCAATCCTCGCCGGCCTAACCGCCGACCGTTACCTACGTAAACGCGGCATCAAGTAGTTGTTGCGTATCCACGCGGCCCCTGATGAGCAGGCATTATCGGCAATATATGCAAATTACAGTCGTGGGCACCCGTCAGGTGGATGCATCGCAAGGCCGCAGGAGCCGCCGCGTGCTTAAGGGCACGCAAGGCGACGAGAACGTAGCGAGGCGCCGCCTGACGGGGCGCTCCTACCCCATGCGCCGGCGAAACAACTCCCTCATCTCCGCCAGTGCGGCGTCAACTTCCTGCTCGAAGTAGCCGCGTTGCACTAACGTGAACTGTCTCGGGTCGAAATCTGCGTCCGTTACCGTGGCGCTGGCTTGACCGCCCATGGCCGCGGCTATGGCGCCCCAGAGCCGGTCTACTTGAGAAGGCTCGTAGCCGCTGCCGAATCGGCGCAACTTGAATGTCTGCTGTAGATGAGCTAGAGCGTCTTTGTCGTTTTGGGTGAACGGTGAAACATCGCCACCGTAAGTGGGAACCTC
>JBBSOC010000118.1:0-3943 GCA_038260095.1 Mycobacteriales bacterium
GGCTTTTCCGCGGGAACCATGCCAATAAACGACGTAACATCGCCGGGTGCGTATCTGTTATTTACCACGTATAGCCCTGTACCAGTCTTACCTGCGACGCTGTAGCCGTTCACGGCCGCAGACGCCGCCGTCCCGTCTTTGGAAACCACGGCCTGCATCGCCTGTCGCATAATTTGGGCCGTCTCCGCGCTGATTATCCGCTTGCCTTCGGCGGCACTATTGGGCAGCTCGCGACTGTGACCGTTGGAGTCACTGATGCGTTTGATCAGCTTCGGAACCACCGAAACCCCGTCGTTGGCGATTGCCGCATATACAGCCGTCATCTGGAGCGGCGTCACGCCCACACCGAGACCGATAGGAATACCACCATAGGATGGTCCGCTCCAACGCGATGGGGGCTGCAAGATTCCCGCGCTCTCACCGGCTAAACCGATATTGGTTTTACTGCCCAGACCAAACTTTTTTTGGTATGCGTACAGTTTGTCCGCACCGAGTTTATCGGCGATCATGATCGTGCCGATGTTGCTGGATTTGGCCAAAATTCCAGACAGCGTTATCTTCCCCGCCGTGTGCGTGTGGGTATCGCGAAATGTCTGGCCACCCTTGACGATGGTTGGGGGCAGCTCTAGCGCAGTATCTGCCGAGATCACCCCTTCCTCCAACGCGGCTGACAACGTGATGGCTTTATGTATAGACCCGGGCTCTACCATCCAGGAGGATGCGACATCGCGGCGCTCGTTGGGTTGCGATGTCGCCGGAGCAGAAGCGTCATAGCCGGGATAACTGGCCATAGCGACAATTTCTCCACTATTGGCATCCATGACTACGGCTGATCCACTGTCGGCGTTAACCTGGGCCAGCCGCTGATCGAGCACACGCTGGGCTTCGTACTGCAGATCTCTGTCTAATGTGAGTTCGATGTTGGCACCCGGCCGCGCCGGCACCTCCCGGTTGTAGCCAGCCGGAATCTCCTGACCCCGCAGACCGACCTCAAAGGCACGACTGCCGTCATGGCCGCGCAGCACGTCATCATAGCTGGACTCAAGTCCAGCAAGACCGTAACCATCCCGGCCAGTGAAGCCAATAACGTTGGAGGCGATATCCCGGCTGGGCACGTCACGACGTTCCTCGGTAAGGACTCCTATGCCGGCGAGCTCTTTAGACTCGACCATTTTCTGCACTTGCGTACCGATTTCGGTATCGAGCTCACGAGCCAGATAGATGAACCGCAGGGGTGTCCCGTTATCAGTAGTCTTGCGGCTCAGTTTGGCAGCCAGTTCGGCCTCAGGCACCTGGAGCAGAGTAGTGAGGATTTGGGCAGTTTTATCCGGATCGGAGACATGCTTAGGATCGGCATAGATGGCGCTCGCTGGAACGCTGTGCGCGAGCGGGTTTCCCGTCCGGTCGGTTATTGTGCCGCGGGGCGCGAAGAGGCTCACGCGAGCCATGCGTATTTCCTCCGCCGTTGCGGCATATGCACGACCATCTGATATCTGGAGCACGATCAGTTTTCCGCCCAGCAGGCAGAACAAAATAATGACCACCGCCAGACCAAACCGCATCCGTCGCAGCGGGTTACCCAACCGTGGCGGTGGAGGGGGCGGAGGCGGCGTGTACCGCGGCGCGGGGGCAGAATGACGTACGCGCCGCGGCATAGGCGTCTCACTACGACTCCGCCTACGGCCGAGTTCGGCTCCCCCGCTGCGCTGCTTTACGCGAGTGGGCCTGCTCCGTGTGGGGGTCAAGCTAGGAGGTGGAGTCATCGGCCCTGCCCGCCTCCAGCCGGAATCGGAGTGCCCGTAATCCGGCCAGTGGAGAGATCAACGAAAGCCGGGGCGCCTGTGGGAACCAGCCCCAGCCGGCGAGCTTCAGTCTCGAGTTGGCTGGGCGTACCGAGATTTGCCACATCACGACTGAGCTGAGCTTCGCGCACATCTAGCTGCTTTTTCTGCTGGGCTTGGTCATGAAGCTGAAATGCATTACCGTTGACCTCGGTATTGAGCACCACTAAACCGGCAAGGCCAGCTGCTACCAACAACACCACGAGGCAGACGAAAGGCGCACGAGGCGCTATATATGTCTGGCTATAGGCCCGGCTCATTCGCCCTCCCCGACCCGCTGGATCGCGCGTAAACGCGCGGAGCTTGCGCGCGGGTTGGTGGCGCACTCGGGGTCACTCGGCTGCTCGGAACCGCGTGTCAGCAGTTCGAAAACCGCAGGTGCTGGCTCTACGGGCAGGTCCAGCGGTGTGCTACTGGCGCAGCGGCGTGCGAATTCGCGTTTGACGATGCGATCTTCGAGCGACTGATAGGACAACACCACTGCACAACCGCCCACACTCAGCGCATCTAGTGCGGCAGGCAGCGCCTGTTGGAGCGCATCGAGCTCAGCGTTGACCTCGATGCGCAACGCCTGAAATGTACGTTTGGCCGGGTGTCCGCCAGTGCGACGCGTTGCCGCCGGGATGGCGCTGCGCACCAGCTCGGCTAGCACGGTGCTCGAACGCAGCGGCGCTTTTTCTCTAGCGCGCACAATCACTCCAGCCACCCGAGAAGCGAAGCGTTCCTGTCCGTATTCCCGTAATAAGCGAGTGAGTGCGGCAGCTGAGTAGGTGTTCACCACCTCCTCAGCGGTAATACCGTCAGTGGGATCCATCCGCATGTCCAGCCCGCCGTCATACGAGTAGGCAAAGCCACGCGTGGGGTCGTCTAGCTGCATCGACGACACGCCTAAATCGAATAGAACGCCTTGAACGCGCTCGATTCCCAGCTCAGCTAGAACTGCTGGAATGTGGTCGTATCGCCGGTGCACTAAATGGATTCGATCGGCGTATGCGGCCAGTCGGGCTTGGCTACGCTGTAGTGCGCCAGGATCACGATCGAGTCCCACCAGTACCAGGCGAGGCTCCGCGGCAAGCAGCTGGGCGGCATGCCCGGCGAGCCCGAGAGTCGCGTCAATCAGCACTGGAGGCTTTTCATCGTCGCAAGTGTGCAGAGCGGCAGCCAACAGCTCAACGACGCGTGACGCCATCACCGGAACGTGTGTGGTGTGCTGCACGTTTTCGACCCCTTGCGCTGCGTGTTCCTGCTCGACTAAGCGGACCGGCCATGTCCCGAAGTCCCCATCCGCTCGGCTCCGCCTGACACCGGGGAAGGCGTTTCAGGTGGTAAGCGGCTGGAGACTACGCGACACGACCATGTATCCAGCATTAAAAGATTCCGGGTAGCACCTCCTCCTCTAGCTCGGCAAACGCCTCGTCGGACTCGGAGAGGTAACGCTCCCAGGCAGTGCTGTCCCAAATTTCTACGCGGTTACTGGCTCCAATAACTACGCAGTCTTTGGATAGGCCGGCGTAACTGCGCAGGTGAGCTGGAATCGTGACGCGACCTTGCTTGTCGGGAACCTCATCGTGGGCGCCAGCGAAGAAAACTCGGCTATAGGCGCGAGCGGCTTTGTGCGTCATGGGCGCGGCACGCAGTTGCTCGGAGATACGGCTGAATTCCGCGATCGGGAACGCGAACAAGCAGCGCTCTTGTCCTTTGGTCACCACCACACCGTCCGCCAGGTCATCCCTAAACTTCGCTGGCAGAATCAGTCGACCCTTGTCGTCCAACTTTGGGGAGTGCGTGCCAAGAAACATGGCACCCCTCCCTTATCTACCGGGTTTGCGAGCATGTGCTCCACTTTCCCCCACTAGTCGCCCACACTACCCCACAATTCCCCACAGTCAACCGATCGGTAGGCGATTCGTTATGCAGACAGGAGGCAGACAAGGGCGGCAGATCCGGCGGGGAATCGTACGGTCTATCTGAGATTGGCCGCTTCGACCGCTAGTCGACTAGGCCGACGTCTTCCCCGAGCAGTTCAGATGCTCGATAATTAGTACATGCGTTCGGATGAATGTCCTAAAGGTGCAGTGCCACTGTTGGTCACGGCGCTGGAC
>JBBSOC010000119.1:0-3917 GCA_038260095.1 Mycobacteriales bacterium
TAGAACGAACCTACTGAACCCGACAGGGCCACAACCGCCCCCAACCCAATCGCCGCCAGCAGCGTTTTGAGAAATCCGCCCGCGACTTGCTGCACTGTGGCTACCGGCACGACCATCAGCGCGCTCACCAAAAGCAGCCCGACGGCACGCATCGCTACGGTCACCGTGACTGCGGCCGTGACTGCCAGTACCAGGTTGAGTACCCGTACCGGAACGCCGGAGACCGCGGCGAACTCTTCGTCATGACACAGCGCGAACAACCAGGGTCGTAGCGCCAGGGTGATGAGTAGCACCGCCACTGCCAGCGAGCCGATCAGCATCAGATCCTCAGGTGAGGTGGTCAGCAGCGAGCCGAACAGGTATGAGCTCAAGCTGGCGTTGGAGCCGTGCGCCAGCCCGATCAAGAGCACGCCGCCAGCGATACCGCCGTAAAACATGATTGCCAAAGCCACGTCACCAGACGTGCGGCCCAGCGATCGAATCAGCTCCAGCGCGATGGCGCCGAACGCGGTGACTACGACCGCGGTGAGCACGGGTGCCGTGCCGAGCAGGAAACCTAGCGCCACACCAGTGAGCGCGATGTGTCCCATCCCGTCACCCATCAGCGACATGCGGCGCTGTACGAGGTACACACCCACCGCGGGCGCAGTGACGCCGACCAGCAACGCACCGATGAGCGCTCGCACCATGAAGTCATAGCTCAGTAACTCAAACACGTCAGCTACCCCACAGATTGGTGTCGATCGTCGGGTGAGGGTGGTCGCCGACGTGAGCGAGCCGGTGGGCAACATCGTTGCAGAGCAGGTACTCCGTCGCGGCGTCGCGTGCCGGCCCGTCGAACGCGATCCCTCCGTCGTGTAGCACCAGCACTCGGCTGATCAGCGGTGCCAGCAGACCGAGTTCGTGCGCGACCAGCACGATCGTTACTTTCCGTTCGATCAGCGTAGCGAGCGCGTCATGAAATGCTTGCTGGCTTGCGGCATCAATCCCAGCGGTAGGCTCGTCGAGTAGCAGGAGGTCTGGTTCACCGGCAAGAGCGCGGGCGATCAGCACCCGCTGCTGCTGGCCGCCAGACAGGGTCGCCACTGTCGTCTTGGCTAGGTCTGCGATTCCCACCGTCTGCATTGCGGTATCGACTGCCGTACGGTCAGCGGTGTTAGCCCAGCGCAGCATGCTTCGGCGCCCGAGTCGTCCTGATGCCACCACTTCGCGGACAGTTGCTGGCACGCCACCGGCTGCACCCAGTCGTTGCGGCACGTACCCCACTCGCTTCGCGGTGCGTGGCGACTTCGGCGCACTACCCAGCAGTCGAACTGTTCCGCTGTGTAATCGAACAAGCCCCAGGGCTGCCTTCACCAGAGTCGATTTGCCAGCTCCGTTTGCTCCCAGTAACGCGACCACTTCTCCGAGGCCGACTGTTACGGATAGGTCGTTGAGCACGGAGCGATCGCCAAAGCGGACCGTGATTGCGTCGCATTCCAGCGCGGCTTGTGCGGATGTCATAGCGTCACCCCAGACACACTCTCAACTGCATTGCAGCGCAGTGCGTAGCGCTTGGACATTCGCCCGCATCTGGCTGAAGTAGTCGCCGTGCTCCGGCTTGGATTCCAGGGGATCCAGCTTCGCGGTCTTGGCCCCGATTTCACGCGCAAGGGTTTCCGACAGCTTGGGACTGACCAAATTCTCGAAGAACACGGTGTTGACATGGTTAGCCTGTGCGATACGGCTCACCTCGGCCAGCCGCTCGGGGGAGGGTTCTTGTTCGGGGCTCAGCCCGTTGATCGCGATTTGCTTGAGTTTGTAGCGCTCGGCGAAGTAGCCGAAGGCGTTATGACTGGTGACTATGGTTCGGGAAGCACAGTCGTGCAGCGCGTCGCTAATCTCGGTATCCAGTGCCTGCAGCTTGCCGCGAAGCTGCGCTGCCGCGCGATTAAACTTTAGGGCTTCGCTTGGATCAATCTGACTCAACCGCTTGGCCAGCGCCGCAACCACATTGGCCAGCCTGATCGGGTTGAGCCAAATGTGCGGGTCTTTTCCCTGCCCGTCATCGTGAAGCTTGCCGTGGCCGCCTTCGGGCTTTCCGCCGGATTCTTCCACCGGCACGTAACCATCGAGTAGTGGTTCGACTTCGGCCGCGTTAAAGCCGCGATCCTTGTTGTGGTTGGCGATAGCTGCATCAAACGCTGGCTGGAAACCTTTGAGGTACACCGCGAGATCGGCATCGGCTATCCGAGTCCGTTGGCGTGGGGTGATTTCTAGATCATGGGGCTCGGTGTTGGGCCTGGTCAAGTCGCTTACCTCGACTGAGTTCTCACCTATCTGTTCTGAGATGTACGCCATTGGGTAAAACCCGGCAACGACATCGAGTTTTCCATCTTCGCTCTGGCCGATCCCGCATGAGGTGAGCCCAAAAGCTAGGAGAGCGCTGAGAGTTAGAGCCGAGAGGTTTTTGCACATGACAATCATTATCATTAAATTTTATTACTTTGTCAAAGACGCGAGTCCGCATGTGTAGCGGGCTCCGACCCACTCGCTGTAGGTGAGCTTATACACTCACTGCCATGAGCCAGCCAAGCAATCACCCGAGCTCTCCGGTGCCCGAAGGGACTGGCGACGCTCAGCAGCCAGCCGCAGTACCACCACCCGCGCCGGCTAACCCCGGCGGCGCGCAGTCGCCGCCAACTAGCTCGGGCGGCGCACAGTCGCCGCCCGCTAACCTTAGCGGTGGGCAACCGCCGCCGCCAGGTAATCAGCCAGGCTATGGAGCTCCTGCTGGATATGGCCAGCAGGAGTATCCAGGTACAGGGGGAGCTAGCTGGTATAACCAGCCTCAGTACCCAGGTGCGGCAGGCCCTGCCGGATATGGCCCCGTGCCGCCGCCGGCCCCATTCGGTCCGCTTCCAGGTTTTGGTGTACCAGTGCAGCCGCCAGTAAAAAGCAACCGAGGCTGGATCATTGGTCTGTCGATCGCGGCGGTTGTGCTACTGCTGTGCTGTGGATGTGGGGGCATTGGAAGCTACGTGGTGTATCGCGTGATTGAGTCCGAGCGCGATCAAGCTTCGTCAAATACTACCGAGTACCTGGACGCCTTGAAGGCTCAACGATTCAATGAGGCGTACGGGCTCATGTGTGACCGCAACCGCAGCAGACAGTCTAAAGAGCAGTTCATTGCCGAACAGCAATTCAAGCCGAGATTAATCAGCTATGACGTCGAAGGCGTTGCCCTCGTCCATAAGGATGGTGTCGAGTACCAAGTCAAGACTCGACAAAAGTTTGACGATGGCCTACAGCAGATACGGCGCATAAATGTGGTTTCGGAGAGAGACAACCTCCGCCCATGTCCGTAGCGTCGCTGGAGAGTGGACGATGCGCGTTGATACGGACCGCTACGATTCTCACTCATTACAGCGCTATGTTCAAGAACCAACCCGTGGCGTTGGGCCATTACCTGAGACCGCAGGAGCTAAGACACCAAGTGTTGAGCGGTCACAGTTTGCCCGAGACCGCGCGCGCGTATTGCATTCCGCCGCGCTGCGTCGCCTTGCGGCAAAAACCCAGGTAGAGACCGCCGGCGAGGAAGATTTCCCTCGTACTCGACTCACTCACTCACTCGAAGTTGCCCAGATTGGGCGGGAGCTGGGTGCGACACTTGGTTGTGACCCCGACGTAGTGGACGCCGCCGGGTTGGCCCATGACTTAGGTCACCCACCCTTCGGGCACAACGGCGAAGAGGTCTTGGCCGAACTTGCGAAGCACTGTGGTGGTTTCGAAGGCAATGCACAGACGTTGCGTGTGCTGACTCGGCTTGAGCCGAAGGTGCTTGATGAGCGTGGATTTTCGGCGGGGCTTAACTTGACTCGTGCCGTGCTCGATGCCGCAACAAAGTATCCTTGGCCTTATTCCGAGCGTAGGGGTAA
>JBBSOC010000120.1:0-3911 GCA_038260095.1 Mycobacteriales bacterium
CCAGGCGGCACATCAAGTGCGGTTGATGACCGGGCAGGCCGCGCCGCTGGCGGCGATGCGGAAGGCGCTGGCGGCATGTTTATTGACCTGATCACTGCTCTGCTGGCCGGCGGGCTTGGGGTGGCAGCCGGATGGTGGGCCAGTCTGGCGATTCGTCGTGTGCCTCGCGATGAGCCGATCTTGCAGAGCTGGCCGCGCTGTCACTCGTGCGATGCCTATCTGGCTGGCAAGGACCTCATTCCGGTGGTGTCGTGGTTTGCGCTGCGGGGTAAGTGCCGAAGCTGCGCGGCGCCGCTGGGATATCGGTATCTGGTGTTGGAGTTGGGTACCGGCCTGTTGTTTGCTCTGTTGGCGTTACACATTGGTGTGTCGGTAGCGCTGATAGCTTACCTATACCTGGCCGCGATCTGCGTGGCGTTATTCGTCATCGACCTACGCGAACATCGACTACCCGACGCGCTCACCTTGCCAGCTTATGCTGTGATCGGCGCATTGCTACTGGTGGCGGCGGTTACCACAGGCCAATGGTGGACTTTGCTGCGGGCAGGCAGTGGCGCGGCAATCCTGTTCGGCGTGTATTACGTCCTCGCGGTGATGGCTGGTGGCGCACTGGGTTTCGGTGACGTGAAACTCGCTGGGCTGCTGGGTCTTGTACTGGGGTGGGCCGGCTGGTATGTGCTGATTGCTGGTGCCGTGCTGGGCTTTGTGTACGGAGGCGTGTTCAGCATGGTGCTGCTAGCCGCAGGGCGCGTCAACGGTTCGACCAGGATCCCCTTTGGCCCGTTCATGGTATTGGGAACGCTTACTGCTGTGCTGTTCGATCACCCTTTAGCAGGCGCGATGCCGCTGCTGGTAGGAGTGTGACGGGTAGCTCAAGGCCCCGACATTTTCAGGGGAAACATCCCTGAACTCGGCTTCATGGCGACGTTTTCGGCGAAAACGTCGCCGATTGGACTACCCGGTACGCTGCGTGAGCCTTGTTACCTGTCAAACTTAAGACATGCTGCGCTGGTTGACGTCGGGAGAATCACATGGTCCGGCTCTGGTAGCCCTTGCCGAAGGTTTTCCCGCTGGAATCGAGATCACCTCCGCTCAGATCGCTGAGCAGCTCGCTCGGCGTCGGCTGGGTTACGGTCGAGGCGCTCGGATGAAGTTTGAACAGGATCAAGTGAGCGTGCGGGCCGGCATTCGGCACGGCGTCACATTAGGTAGCCCCATTGCCATCGAGGTCGGTAACACTGAATGGCCAAAATGGCAGCAGGTGATGGCGGTTGACCCAGTTGACTCAGCGGAACTTGAAGGTTTGGCGCGTAATGAACCGCTGACCAGACCCCGTCCCGGCCACGCCGATCTGGCCGGAATGCAAAAGTATGGCTTTACCGATGCCCGACCAATTCTAGAGCGAGCCAGTGCCCGAGAGACAGCCGCTCGGGTTGCGTTGGGAGCAGTGGCGCAACAGCTGCTTCGCCAGGTGGCGGGCGTAGAAATCGTAAGTCACGTAGTGGAGCTGGGAATCGTGGCCACATCGATGCAGACGTTGCCGACTCCCGCGGATCGAGCCGCCGTCGACGCTGACCCGTTGCGCTGCTTTGATTCGGCCGCCTCGGCTCGCATGGTCGAGGAAGTGGATGCGGCGAAAGCTGACGCCGATACTTTGGGTGGCATCGTCGAGGTGCTCGCCTACGGGCTCCCGCCCGGCCTTGGTAGCCACGTGCAGTGGGATCGTAAACTTGATGCCCGCATGGCGGCCGCCTTGATGAGTATTCAGGCAATCAAGGGTGTAGAGATCGGCGACGCGTTTACCCAAGCCCGCAGCCGCGGCTCAGTTGCTCATGATGAGATGGAACCGACGCCGCACGGTGTGCGTCGGATGACTGGTCGCGCTGGAGGCGTCGAGGGTGGCATGAGCACCGGCGAGGTGCTGCGGGTGCGAGCGGCGATGAAACCGATTTCTAGCCTGTCCCGCCCGTTGTCGACGGTGGATGTCGCGTCGGGGGAGTCAGCTCAGGCGATTACGCAACGTAGTGATGTATGCGCGGTGCCCGCCGCGGCGATCGTCACCGAAGCAATGCTGGCTTTAGTGCTGGCTGAAGCTGTGCTGGAGAAGTTTGGTGGCGACAGCGTGAGCGAAATTACCCGGAATATCGCGGGTTACCTGTCCACCATGGTGATCACCTGATCCTTTACAGTTAGCGCATGAGCTCTTCAGCGAGGCCACTAGTGCCGCTCATGGTAATTGTTGGCCCGCCGGGAGCGGGTAAGACTACGGTGGGAGCACTAGTGGCCAAGCGGCTAGGCGTGCGGTTCCGCGACAATGATGCCGATATCGAAGCGGCCGCTGGCAAACCCATCAGCGACATATTCATCGAGGATGGGGAACCCGCATTTCGTGCCGCCGAGGCGGCATCAGTGGCACGGGCACTCGGGGAGTTTGATGGTGTACTAGCGCTTGGGGGCGGAGCGGTGCTGAACCCCGCTATCCAAAAGCTACTGAGTAACCATCGTGTGTTGTATTTGCGGGTGGGATTTGCCGATGCTGTACGGCGAGTCGGAGCGGCCCGGAGTCGACCAGTGCTCACGCTGAACCCTCGCGCTGCGCTTCGTGATCTCCTCGCGCAGCGTACGCCGCTGTATGAGCAGGTAGCGACCCTTACTGTCGATACCGATGGTCGCCGCCCGACAGATATCGCCGCTGAGGTTGCGCGGGAGTGGGAGGTTCTTCGATGACAGTCCGAATCCCGGTGACTGGTTCGCACCCTTATGACGTACTGGTCGGCGTCAATCTGATTGACGAACTGCCACGGCTCATCGCTGGAGCGGAGAAGGTCGCTATCTTGCATCAGCCCACTATGTTGGGGGCCGCGGAATCGATGTCGGAGCTGCTGGAAAGTGTTGGATTCCACACTGACACAGTGGAGCTGCCAGATGCGGAGCAGGCAAAAAGTTACGCAGTCGCCCAGTTCTGTTGGGATGTGCTGGGTCATGCCGGATTGACCAGGTCCGATGTCATCGTGAGCCTGGGCGGTGGAGCTGTCACTGATTTAGCTGGTTTTGTCGCGGCAACCTGGCTGCGTGGCATCAGGATCGTACACGTGCCCACGTCGTTGCTGGCCATGGTGGATGCCGCGGTGGGCGGCAAGACAGGGATCAACACAGACGTCGGCAAGAACCTCGTGGGGGCGTTTCACCCTCCAGCAGGGGTGCTCTGCGATCTAGTGACGTTGACGACACTGCCCCGCGAGGAGCTGGTCAACGGCTTGGCTGAAGTGGTCAAGTGTGGCTTTATAGCCGATTCCACGATTCTAGATATTCTGGAAACCACCCGGCTCAAAGATCTGGTACCAACCAGTCCAGTCTTCGTTGACTTGGTAGAGCGTGCGATCAGGGTGAAAACCAACGTTGTCTCCGCGGATCTGACTGAACAAGGGCCGCGTGAGATCCTCAATTACGGCCACACCTTCGCCCATGCGATCGAACGCGCTGAGGGATACCGCTGGCGGCATGGTTTTGCAGTCAGTGTAGGTATGCTATACGCAGCTGAGCTTGGCCGGCTAGCTGGAAAACTTAATCCCGCCATAGTTGACCGGCATCGGGCGATTCTGGGCGACCTTGGTCTCCCCACGAGTTACCACGGCGCCAATTTTGAGACACTGCTAGCTACGATGCGTAAGGATAAAAAAGCGCGCGGCGCAACGTTACGCATGATTGTGCTCGAAGATGTGGGGCGGCCAGTCGTGCTGAGTAATCCTAACCCGGAACTGCTTGCGGCAGCTTACCGTGAGGTGACATGAAAATCTTGGTGCTCAATGGCCCAAACATCGGACGACTTGGTACCCGAGAGCCCGATGTATATGGCCATGCCACATACGACAATCTCATTGACGTATGTCAAAAGGCGGCCAGCAAGCTCA
>JBBSOC010000121.1:0-3871 GCA_038260095.1 Mycobacteriales bacterium
ATCGCTGTGGGCGAGTTCGATGGATGGGTGGATATCGCGGATGCCTAGTGCCCGCAGTGCCTCGCGCTGGCGGGTAACGATGGTCTCGGCGTCGGCCTGGCTGCAAGCCGCGACAACCGCGTCCACCGCCACGTGAGCGGTGATGTCGCAGCGGCCATCGGGGACGGGCCTTGCCTGGTGTCCGTCGGCATAGCCGGTGAGTGTGCCCAGCGGGGGCCGGGTGCCACGTACATGGCCGTAGTCAATGGCCAGCGCTACACCACAGCGCACCGAGTCGACCGTGTGCCGCCATGCGGCGTCTCTAGTGTGGCCGAGCTCAGCTCGATCGCCGGGATTTCGCAGCGGCCACCAGTGGGCAAGCCACACATCATCAGTGCGGCTAAGTGGCTCGGTGAGCTGCTGTTCACCGGTAGCTGTGTTCACTGTCACCAGACGCGCTACTGCCTCATCGTCGAGCTCTGCGATGTCCAGTGGCACATTGTCCAGCCACTCATTAGCGATCAGCAGCCCATCGATCTCGCTGAGCTCGCTCAGCTGATGCGTCCATTTGATGTCGTCTGGCAGCTCGACCGGCCGCTCCCGCAACTCCACGCCGGTGAGCTTGGCTCGTCGCGCCAAATTTCCCGGATGCGCGGCAGCGTAGTAGCTCAGCTGCGTCAGCAGCTCGCCGTTACCTGCCGCCATGTCCACCACATCGAGGCGGCTTGGCGAGCCCAGCTCTATATCGAGAAACCAGATCAGCCGCCACAGGGCAGCCGCAAACGACTCGGCGACGTGAGGTGAAGTACGAAAGTGGGCAGCGGGGCCGGCCGCGCGCGGCCCGGTGTAGAAACCGGCAGGACCATACAGCGCGGCCCGCATCGCGGCGCGCCATGGCAACGCTGTTCCTTTGTCTACGGTGCCTCGATTTACGCTCATCTCAGCCAATCTAGGGCAGCTTCGTAGAAGTTTGCCGCCAAAGCCGCTTGTTGTGTGCTGGAGTACGGCTACTGTACTGCGTTATGTGCCAACATCTAACCACCCGTGACGAGCTTGCTGCGCTGCGTGATCGAGCCGCAGGACCGGTTGGTGTGGTGATGACTATGGGTGCGCTGCATGCCGGGCACGCGACGTTATTGCGGGCCGCACGGTCGGCCTGCGAAACTGCGATTGCCACAGTGTTTGTGAACCCGCTGCAGTTTGGCCCACAGGAAGACTTGGAGCGCTACCCCCGCACCTTGCAGACCGACCTACAGCTCTGCGCGAACGAGGGTGTGGACGCGGTGTTCGCTCCGAGCGCGGAACAGATATATCCGAAGGGTCCAGTGATGGTCGGTGTGGACCCTGGTGGGCTGGGCGATGCCCTGGAAGGCGCGAGCCGGCCTGGACATTTCCGTGGGGTGCTCACGGTGGTGGCCAAATTACTGCACCTGACCCGGCCGGATGTGGCATTTTTCGGCGAAAAGGACTATCAGCAGTTGGCGCTGATCCGGCAGATGGTGACGGACCTTAACTGGAATGTCCGTGTCGTTGGAGTGCCGATTGTTCGAGAGTCCGATGGCCTAGCGCTGTCAAGCCGCAACCGTTACCTGTCCTCGGCCGAGCGTGTGCTGGCTTTGGGGTTGTCGGCGTCGTTGTATGCCGGTGCGGCGAGCGCGAACCGAGGAGCCGATGCGGTACTAGAGGCGGCGAATGCGGAGTTCGCTCGGCTTTGCGAGGGATCTGAAAATATCGTGTCGCGCGACTACGTGGCACTCACCGACCCAGCACTGGGTCCGGCGTTAACTCGCGGCCCCGCTCGGCTGCTGATCGCCGCCCGGATAGGTAGTACTCGGCTCATCGACAACATCGCGTTGACCCTGGGCTGAGCAGAGTGGGCGGTCGACCTGAGTTAAACCCCACTCGAGACCCACAAGGCCAGTAATGACGGCCAGTTAGGCTTGTTGATCGTGCCTAATGGATTTTCCTCTGATGCCAAGCTCGGCTCGTTAAAGTTGCCCCGCCGGCTGCTGGCATCGGCTCCGGGTTGGAGCCGGCAGACCGATGTCTGCGTTGTTGGCTCGGGAATCGCTGGGCTGTGCACCGCGTTGCGCGCCGCGGAGGCTGGGCTCAGAGTCATCGTGGTGACCAAAGAAAACATCAATGACGGCTCGACGCGCTGGGCGCAAGGCGGCATAGCGGCTGTGCTCGATCTTGATGACAGCCCCCAAGCCCACGCCGCCGACACGCTCGCCGCCGGAGGGCAACTATGTGACGCGGCGGCAGTTGATGTGCTGGTGAGTGAGGGACCGCTGCGACTGCGTGAGCTGATGGTCCGTGGCGCAAGCTTTGACCGCTACCCTGACGGTCGGCTCATGCTTACGCGCGAAGGTGGACACCGCGCTCACCGGATAGCCCATGCCGGCGGTGACGCCACCGGTGCGGAGGTGCAGCGGGCCCTACTCGTCGCGGTAGCCCATGAACCTGGCATTGAGGTAATTGAACACGCGCTCGTGCTGGATGCTCTACACGGCGCATCAGGCGGAATTGTGGGTGTCACGCTGCACGTGCTTGGAGAGGGTAGCTCCGATGGCGTCGGCGCGGTTCTCGCTCGGGCTACAGTGTTGGCTACCGGCGGCATGGGCCAGACGTTTGGGGTAACTACGAATCCAGTGGTCTCCACTGGAGACGGTGTAGCGCTCGCTCTGCGGGCTGGTGCTGCGATCACTGACTTGGAGTTCGTGCAGTTCCATCCGACCGCGCTGTACTTGGGGCCTGGTTCGACTGGGCAGCAGCCGCTGGTTAGTGAAGCCATGCGCGGCGAGGGAGCACATCTGGTTGATGCCGCGGGACAACGTTTCATGCTCGGTGTGCACGAACTGGCCGAGCTTGCGCCGCGTGATGTGGTGGCCAAAACTAGCGTTGCGGTGATGTTGGAACAAGGCACGGACCATGTGTATCTCGACGCAAGGCTGCTAGGCGGTGCCGTGCTGCGCGAACGGTTTCCCACCATTGTGGCCAGTTGTGCGGCAGCGGGGCTGGATCCGGCGCAGCAGCCGATTCCGGTCGCGCCGGCCGCGCATTACGCTTCCGGTGGGGTACGTACAGACCTGAGCGGCCGAAGTAGCGTGCCGAATTTATATGCCTGCGGCGAAGTCGCTTGTACTGGGGTGCACGGCGCGAATCGTCTGGCCTCGAACTCGCTGCTGGAAGGTTTGGTCTTCGCCGAACGCATTGCTGCCGATCTTGCCCGTGACCTCCCTGTACAGGCCGATCCGGTGTTTGGCGATCGCCCGGACGTTCGGGTGGTCTCCTCTACCACTCGCGATGAAGTCGGCGCAGCCATGTCAGCAGGCGCGGGTGTGCTGCGCAGCGCCCGCAGCCTCCGCGAAGTCAGCCAGCGGCTACACGAGCTGGGCGAGCGTCGTTCAGCCGATCCGCGCCCGGCGAACTGGGAGGCCAGCAACGTACACACGGTGGCTAGCCTGATTGCCAGTGCGGCAGCACTTCGTAGGGAGACTCGCGGCTGTCATTGGCGAGACGACTTCCCTAAAACCTCGCCGCAGTGGCGAGGACACCTGGTGTCCCGTTTGATCGCCTGCGATGGTGGCGATGTAGTGCATACGGAGTTCGAGAGGTACTAGCATGACCGACCCGCTCAGCCTAGCCACGATAACCGCGTTGCGCGCGGCCGGATTGGCGCCCGAATACATCTGTGAGCTGGTTGAGCGCACCCTGGCTGAAGACCTGGGTGGTGCAGGTGGCTCAGCTGGTGCAGCGGGCATTGATGTCACAACTGCGGCGACGGTCGACGCCACCGCATCCGGTACCGCGAACGTGGTTGCTCGCGGTACCGGAGTGGTGGCTGGGCTGCCGCTGTCCGCTGCGGTCTTCGAGGTAGCGAGCTCCGGCG
>JBBSOC010000122.1:0-3791 GCA_038260095.1 Mycobacteriales bacterium
AACGATGGCATGCCGCAACCACATTTTCCCACACGTGCCGGCCACCTCGGCTCCGCGGGAGTACGTGGTCGATGGTGTTGGCAGTTCCTCCGCAGTAACCGCATGAACCGTGATCCCGACCAAATACCGCGCGGCGGGTCAGCGAGACCTGACCACGAAATGGCACTTTGACAAACCGGGTGAGCCGCGCAACCGCGGGCACCACTAAGGCTTGGCTCTCGCTGTGCAGCACCGTGTCACCATCAGTGACTGCGACGGCTTTGTTGGTTAACACCAGTACAGCCACACGACGCGCGGGAACAATGCAGAGCGGCTCATAACTGGCGTTGAGTACCAGCGCCGCGGTCGCTGATGCGGCTCGCGGGCCACTAGCCGCATCAGGCGATGGGCGTGTGGCATGAGCAGCCATAGGGAGCAAGAGCGTCACGGTACACCTCCATCACTCTAATTCTTCCCTATGAATGTGGTATTCGCATCCAATCGATTCACCAGCCGCGCAAATCAAGCCGACGAGTGGTCAGTAGGCTGGACATGTGTTGCTAGCCGCTAAGCCTGAATGCGCCTCCGAGCAGGGCACTTTGTGTAAAAACGTCTGGGAGCTCACGGGAAAGAGCTGGCTTGCCGAAAGTTCAGATTGGCTGATCGCCAAGCCCAGCGCACTCCTCGGGATCCTCCTAGGCGCCCTTATCGTGCGCTGGCTGATCCATAGAGTGATCCGCCGGGTAACTCATTCCACTGTTGAAGGTAAAGTCCCGGCGCTGCTGCGGCCACTCAAAGAGCGAGCCCCAGCAGCTTTGGCGATCACGGGTCTGATTTCTGAACGTCGCCGGCAGCGTGCTGAGACCATCAGTTCGGTGCTGCGCAACGTCAGCTCAATCGGCATCATCGTGATCGCAGGAATGATGATCCTCGATGAGTTCGGCGTCAATCTAGGGCCACTGTTAGCAAGCGCGGGTATCGCGGGAGTAGCGCTGGGGTTCGGCGCACAAGGGCTGGTGAAGGACGTGCTGGCTGGAATATTCATGATACTGGAAGACCAGTATGGCGTGGGTGACGCGGTCGACATGGGTGCGGCGAGCGGCTGCATCGAGGCGATGGGACTGCGGGTTACCACATTGCGTGATGACAACGGCGTTACTTGGTACGTGCGTAATGGCGAGGTACTTCGGGTGGGCAACAAGAGCCAGGGCTGGGCCAGGGTGAACGTGGATGTACCAGTTCCGCTCGGCACCGACCTCACCGCTGCCGAGACTCAGATGCGTCGCGTCGGTGAGCTGCTCGCCAAAGATACAGCTTGGCAGGCCGATCTGTTGGAGCCACCTGAGGTGCTCGGTGTGGAGCAACTCAGCTCCGATGGCCTGACCCTGCGAATCACGGTGAAGACAACTAGCCAGGCCCAATGGCGTGTGGTGCGTGAACTGCGAGCGCGGGTTAGTGCCGTACTGAATGTGGATAAGACGGAGTGCTGTCCCGTGCCACCGACTGAGCATTCAGGCGAGTAGCCATGGCAGCAACCCCACCCGATACCGATGCCGCAAACCTCTTCGACGCGATGGGCGGCAGCGCGACGTTTCGCGTCCTCGTCGAAGGCTTCTACCGACGGGTGGCCAAAGATCGGCTGTTACGCCCGCTCTACCCCGAAGCGGACCTGGGCCCGGCGGCCAATCGGCTGCTCATGTTCTTGGAGCAGTACTGGGGTGGCCCGAAGACCTACTCGGAGCAGCGTGGACATCCACGTTTACGAATGCGGCATGCCCCGTTCGTTATTGGTCTGACCGAACGGGATGCGTGGCTCACCCACATGCGCGCGGCCATGGACGACGTGGCGCTACCCGCCGCACTCGATGCCCAGCTGTGGGATTATTTCCAACGCGCGGCACAGTTCATGGTGAACTATCTGCCCGACTCGGAGCAGCCTGAACCGACATAGGTGAAGTTTCCGCCCTGCAGCCGGATCGCCATCAGCTCAAAGACCAGTGAACTTTCCCTGAGGGAAATCAGCTTCTGGTTAGTTTGCGATAGGTAACGCGGTGCGGCCGGGCGGCTTCGGCGCCGAGCCGCTCCACCTTGTTTTTTTCGTACCCTTCAAAGTTGCCTTCGAAGAAGTACCACTGCGAGTTGCCTTCGTAGGCAAGTATGTGTGTGGCCACTCGGTCGAGGAACCAACGGTCGTGGGAGATCACCACCGCACATCCGGGGAATTCCAGCAGCGCATTCTCCAGCGATGACAGCGTTTCGGTGTCAAGATCGTTGGTGGGCTCATCGAGCAGGATCACATTGCCGCCCTGCTTGAGCGTGAGTGCTAGATTCAGCCGATTGCGCTCGCCACCGGAGAGCACACCCGCCGGTTTCTGCTGATCGGGACCCTTAAAGCCAAACGCTCCCACATAGGCCCGGGAAGGCATCTCAACGTTACCGACCTTCAAATGGTCCAGGCCATCAGAGACACTCTGCCAAACGGTCTTCGCCGGGTCGATCCCAGAGCGCTCCTGATCGGAATAGGAGAGCTTGACTGTCTCCCCTACTCGAACCGAACCACTGTCAGCCTGCTCCAGACCAACGATGGTCTTGAACAAGGTGGTCTTACCGGCGCCGTTAGGCCCGATCACACCCACGATTCCATTGGGGGGCAGCGTGAAGGACAGCTGATCGACCAACAGTCGGTCACCAAACCCTTTGCTGAGTTTGTTGGCTTCGATCACCACACTACCCAGCCGTGGGCCAGGTGGAATCTGGATCTCTTCAAAATCGAGCTTGCGATGCTTTTCGGCTTCCGTCGCCATCTCTTCGTAGCGGGCCAGACGCGCCTTACTCTTGGCTTGGCGGCCTTTGGCGTTGGAACGCACCCAGCTGAGCTCCTCAGCCAGCCGTTTTTGCCGCTTGACGTCTTTTTGGCCTTCTACTTTCAACCGCTCGGCTTTCTTCTCCAGATAGGTCGAGTAATTGCCCTCATAAGGGTAGGCATGACCACGGTCAAGCTCCAGAATCCACTGCGCAACGTTGTCGAGGAAGTAACGGTCGTGAGTGACGGCAAGCACGCAGCCGGGGTATTTGGCCAGGTGCTGCTCAAGCCAGAGGACGCTTTCGGCATCCAAGTGGTTAGTTGGCTCATCCAGCAGTAGCAAGTCAGGCTGCTGCAGTAGCAACTTGCATAGCGCCACTCGGCGCCGCTCACCACCGGATAGCACGCAAACATCAGCATCAGGCGGTGGGCACCGCAGTGCATCCATCGCCTGCTCCAGCTGGGAATCCAGGTCCCACGCATTTCGATGATCCAGCTCCTCCTGGAGCTTGCCCATCTCTTCCATGAGCTCGTCGGTGTACTCCGTGCCCAACTGTTCGGCGATCTGGTTGAAGCGGTCCAGTGTGGCTTTGGTCTGCGCCACGCCTTCTTCAATGTTTCCCAGCACGGTCTTGGATTCGTCTAACTGCGGCTCCTGCATGAGGATGCCGACGCTGTAGCCGGGGCTCAGCACCGCGTCGCCATTGGAGGCGTGCTCCAGGCCGGCCATAATCTTGAGCACCGTTGATTTACCAGCGCCATTGGGACCAACTATGCCGATTTTGGCGCCGGGGAGAAACGCGAGCGTGACATCGTCGAGGATGACTTTGTCGGCATGGGACTTACGGACCTTATGCATGGTGTAGATGTAGGAAGCCACGACACAATTGTCGCATCACCACATGGTGGCGGCGTACGTGCACTCGATAGGAGATTCGGCTATGGCCGATAGCGCGAACGCGCGAGAGCAAGCGATCCGCAGCATCGTTAGCGGCGGAATCCTCGCCAC
>JBBSOC010000123.1:0-3701 GCA_038260095.1 Mycobacteriales bacterium
CCGCTGTCGGTGAAGCGGTCCAGTGTGGTGAGCCGAAGATAAAACGGTTCAGGGTCATTGGTGCGCACACGCAGGAGCTCAGTGGGAGTGGCCTGATTGAGCTGGCCACGAAGCGAGGTGAATGGATGCACGGTTGCAATGCTGCGGCCATTACTGGAGGCAGAATTAGGGTTTAGGCCACCGAATCCGGTGAATAGTCCTTCTCCCGAGCTGCCGGGCATGAGTGCTGTGATCGCGAGGGCGGCAACGACGCTGAATGCTCCTAGTGGCAAACTTAGTCGCCATCGGGGGCTGGCTGTTGCCTGCTCCGAATGCGCAACGGCCAGTAGCAGGATGTATCCGGATGCCGCGGCGACAAATGCCCACCACGGCAGATTGTCGTGTCGGACGATCATGGGAACCGCGGCCAGAATGAGCAGGGGATAGCCGGCGGCGGCGGCTCGCGCGAAAGTCACCGCACACAACTCGACAACGAGGGCAGTCATGCCGATTCCCACTGCGACGATCGCGATTAAACCCGGATGTGGTTGTAGCGGGACACTGGCGTGAGCGGCATAGGCCGAGCCCTCGTGCATGCGCTTGCCCAAAGCGCCGATTGTGGTCGGAGTCGGCAACACGCCCAACAGGCCGTGGCCGTCGGAATACAGCACGGTTAAGCCCATGAGTACAGCGAACAACCCGGTGGGTGCGCTCATCCATGGGGGGAGACGAACGAGTCGCGCCAGATGAGTACCTGCAATCGCGCAGCCGATTCCCAGCAGTGTGGGGGTAATCCATCCAGTTCCGACGAACACACTGGCTAGACCCGCGCTGCACAACGCTGTTGCCATAGCTGAAGCTACGCTGAGCTTCAGGTTTTGTCGTGTCATGCCGTTGCCGTTGTGTGGCCGGGTAGCGACGACGCGGTTGCGAGGTCTTGCCATAGCTGACCAAGATCGTCACTGGCTCCCACCGCGATGCTGCGCCACCCCGGAATTGTCGGTGAGAGCTCAGTAGCAGCGCGAACGTCGGGTGCGTGCACGGTTTCCCAGTGCTGAGCCACGAGCGCCAGCGTCAGCCCTGCGCGTCCGCCGAGACCGCCGCTGGTGCGGCTCAGCCACGCCGCATCGTCTCCCGTAAGTGTGCCCAGCACAGCGATAACCACACCCGTATCGCTATCCCAGTTGCCATCAACGCTGTGATTCGCCGCGCCAAATCCGCCACTGAGCCGCTGGCGCTCCCCAGCGCGAACGCCGGCTAGAAAGTTCATGATGCGGTGGGTCTTCAAGCTGAGCGATTGACCATCCGCCTCTGGTTTCCCCGAGAATAGTTCTTGTCCGTCGTCGGTGAGTAAACGTACATGTAATCCTTGTCCAACGAGGTGGGCCACGATGCTCGCCGCGGCGGCGACTGCCCACTCAAAACTGGCACTCACCGTTCCACCGCTATGGCTTTGCGACCGAGTATCGAGCAGCACCGTCGCCTTTGCGTGACGAGGCTGCTCCGGCTGGCGTACCATGAGCGCTCCAATCCGAGCGCTGGAGCGCCAATGCACTTTGCGCGGCTCGTCGCCGGGTCGATACGCGCGCACAGAAGCATCGTCGTCGCTGTAAAAGTCCAGGTTTTGGCCACGCTGCTCGCCTAGTCCCGCACCGGCGTTGATGAGCCGATTAATCGGAAGCTGCGTGATCGCGGGGGTAACGATGAGCGTTTGGGCGCTGCTGACCGGCTGCGATACGGTGCACATGCCGAAAGGATCGCTGCGCTCAACGGTCAGTGGCCCAAGCACGTAGTGCCCTCGGCGAACTGGTTGTGCGTGATACTCCAGCTCTGCCGCGCCGCCGGCGCCAAGCCGTGGTAAGCGAAAGCGTAGTTCCGGTGTATCACTACGTGCCGCGGTCGGTGTGGTAGGTATTCTGCTGCCCGGATCAGGTTTCGACTGTGCCACAAGCAGTTCGGGAGGTATCCGATCTTTTATCAGCAGGCTGGCCGTGCTTGCCTGCGCTGATACGTGTAACCGCACCGTAACCAGCTCGTGTGCCGTTACGCAACCAGGTGCAAGATCGCGGCGGCACCGCACAGCCACGCGCATACGTGCCACCGCTACCGCACAGAGTAGTGGAAGCGCGATGAGCAGCACAGCGATCTGAAACAGTCCCTTCTCGCCGAGCAACGGGGAGAAGCCGGCAACTACGATCCCAGCAGCAATGACGCTGCGACCTTGCGCGGACAGACCGTGAAGCGCGGTGCGCAGTGAAGCGAGACGGGCGGGTGACACGGCGGGGAGTTCAGTCACGTCGGAGACCTCTACTGGCCGGCAGTAGGTACTGGAGTGTGCTTAATCAGCTGCTTCACGACGTCGGTCGTACTGCTTCCGTCGGCGCGGGTCTGCGCGTTGAGTAGAAGACGATGCGCTAGCACGGGCACAGCCAGAGCGGCAATGTCGTCGGGGAGTACAAAGTCTCGTCCGTCTAGGGCGGCTACGGCTCGGCCGGTGCGTAGTAGGTGCAGTCCGGCACGTGGGCTTGCGCCTAGTCGGAGCTCCGGCGTAGCGCGGGTCGCACCGAGCACATTCACCACATACTGCTTTACCGCGGGAGAGACGTACACGTTCGCCACCATCTGGATGAGAGCGGCAATTTCGGCAGGACTAGACACCGTTGGCATAGCAGCGACGGGGTCATCCGCGCAATGCTCGTCAAGCATTGCCAGCTCAGCTTTGGTGTCTGGGTAGCCCATCGCAATACAAGCGCTAAAGCGGTCCCGTTGTGCCTCTGGAAGCGGGTAGGTGCCCTCCATATCAATAGGGTTTTGGGTAGCGATCACCATGAAGGGGGTCTGGAGTGGATACGTCACGCCATCGTTGGTGACTTGGCGTTCTTGCATGCATTCTAATAGCGCCGACTGGGTCTTCGGTGAGGCGCGGTTGATCTCGTCGGCCACCAGCACGTGGGAGAACACCGCTCCGGGTTTGAATTCAAAGCTCCGGTTGTCTGAGTTGTAGATGCTGACGCCAATCACGTCGCTGGGCAGCAGATCTGGGGTGAACTGAATCCGCTGGATGTCGCCGTCGATGGAGCGTGCCAGCGCCTTGGCCAGTGTGGTTTTGCCTACGCCCGGTACGTCTTCAATGAGTAGGTGGCCGCCGGAGAGCAGCACGGCCAGTGCCAATGCAATGACGTGGTGCTTACCCTCGATCGCGCGTTCGACCGATGAGGTGATCGCAGCGGCGACGCTGCGCACGTTGCTGATGTCAGCTAAGGATGATCCGCGAGCTAGCGCCCCAACTGATGCTGCGGATTTGCTGGCAGCTTTACTGGCAGCACTGTCAGCCGTGGTGTAGTCAGTGCCAGCATAATCAGTGGTGGTGTAGCTGGTGCCGGTGTAGCTGGTGGCGGTGTAGGCAGTCACAAGCCCAATCCTCTCACGGGGAGCAGGTTCCTTGAGGGCTATAGTGCGCGCATGCCTGCACCAAGTTCCCCAACTTCCGCCCGGGTGATTCTGGCCGCCAATCGTACGGCACCGCCTGAAACGGCGTCATCTGAAACGGCGTCATCTGAAATTTCCTCAGCCGAGCTGGCGCTAGGTGAGGTAGCACCAGCGGATACTCCGCCGCACCGCTATACCGCACAACTGGCCGAACACATCGAGCGCACGTGGCAGCGGCGTTGGGAATCCGAGGGAACATTTCACGCGCCCAACCCGGTAGGAGGGCTCGCCGC
>JBBSOC010000124.1:0-3683 GCA_038260095.1 Mycobacteriales bacterium
CGCGCCGCGCTGCTTCGAGATTGAACGTCGGCTCCGCGACGCGCTCGACATTCCGGTGTTCCACGATGATCAGCACGGGACTGCCATCGTGGTACTCGCCGCCTTGACCAATGCGCTGCGAGTAGTGAACAAAAAGCTTACCGACGTACGAGTGGTGCTTTCGGGTGCTGGGGCTGCGGGTACCGCGATCATCAAGTTGCTGCTGGCGCAGCATGTCAAAGACGTCATAGCCTGCGACCGAATGGGAGCCCTGCATCCCGAGCTCCCCGGTCTCAACCCAGAAATGCAAGCGCTCGCGCAGATCACGAATCGACAGCGCTACCGGGGCGACCTCGCGGGTGCGCTGCGTGGCGCGGACGTATTCATCGGGGTGAGTGCCCCTAATCTGCTCACTGGAGCCGACATCGCGTCCATGGCTCAAAACTCGATAGTGTTCGCGATGGCCAATCCAGATCCCGAAGTGGATCCGCGCGAGGCTCGCCAACATGCCGCTGTGGTTGCCACCGGGCGATCCGACGAGCCAAACCAGATCAATAACGTGCTGGCTTTTCCTGGCGTTTTCCGAGGCATGCTGGATGCGGGGGCACGCAGCTATACAGATGCCATGGGCCTGGCAGCCGCGCGTGCCATAGCCGACGCCGTGGGTGCCGAAAAACTTAATCCGAGCGTGATAGTGCCCAGCGTCTTTGATCCAGGCGTTGCGCCCGCAGTAGCGGCCGCGGTGGCCAAGGCCGCACGCGACGCTGGAGCCGCGGCGGAAAAGGACTCCGAGCTCACCGAGGTGTCTGCTAAATCGATTACACAACACTAATTGCCGGGTTTGATGAGTTCGCCGCGGGCTTCTTTCACCAGCAGCGGGTGGGGTGGGCTGGTGGCCTGGATCGATCCGGCGATGTCGGCCCAAGGGCCGCCATTAACTGAGTACTGGCCGTTGAAGATGACCGTGAGGGTGGTGTCGAAGGTTCCGGTGTTGGCGTAACGGTGGGTATTGGTGTAGTTCTTTTCAGCGTCAGACATGGTCTTGGTGAGCTCCGGGTCCCAGGGCTTACCCGGATCGGAGGTGGTCACGGACTTGCCGTCGCCGAAGTTCCAGCGGTAGGACACGGGGACGAATTTCAGCCGCACGTTCGCCGCGTGGATGCCAGTAGCTTGCTCATAGGTTGTGACGTCACTCCAGTAAATGTTCGAAAAGTTCGCGAGCGTCGTCGTCTCCGGCGCGATTCTGGGCGGCGAGACTTTCACCTGGGTGGAGTAGAACTCTTTGATCGCGAGGGATTGTGGAGTGCTATCAGGCAGACCGCAGATGACCTTGTAGTCCCGGAACTCGCCTGCCCTGGTTTCTTTGATCTGGAGGTATTCGCGATCGCCATTACCACAGGGGCGCGGCGGGCAATCACCTCCTTCAGCAGTGGCCTTATCGCCACAGGTAGGCCGAGTCTTTACCACAATGTCCGACGGCGTCGCGGGGACAGGCGGCGGCGTGGAGCGTTCATCCTGGCCGTCGAGCTTGAGGTTCGTATGAACCTGACTACCTTTCGCCCTCACCGCGACATCGGGCGTAGGGTCGGCAACGGCCGGTTCAGTCAAAGTGACTGAGAGCGCTAAAACAACGAGAATAAGTATTTGCTTCATTGTCCCACCTTCGTGACTCTGCTACCGGTAGTTCGCCATGCGCCATCGTCGAAAGACAGCATGCGCTCGAATACGCTTGGGGAATCGGCTTCGATTTCCTGAATGAAACGACCGTCTGGTTCGACTTGGCGGCCCGCGTCACGTTTAATGCTGAGCTCAACTACGCCGCTGTATTTGCCGTCCTCACTGGGAGCGACTGTGGCGCGGGATACCGACATCACAGTGTAAGAAGCGCCGACTAGGTAGCGACCGTTTGAGGTTAAATCCTCGAACTGAGCGACGAGACTCGCGCAGACCTTGCAGCGCTTCAGGTCGTACACCCTCTTCAGAGGCACTAGATCCCCGGTGTGCTGAGCGTAGTTGATGGCGTCGTTCTCGAACCGCACCGTGGCTTCCAGGCCCTCCTTCGTCGGCTTGGAGGCCGCGTCGGGTAGCTGTGGCGGGTTCGCGCTGGGTCGGGTCGACGCGGACGTGGTCGGTTGCGACGAATCGGCGGTGGCACTGGGCACCTTTCCGCCCGCCCCGTCATCGGCGTCGTCGATGAACGCCCACCAGATGAGCCAGGCCGTGAAAACCAACAGCACCACCAGCGTCACAACGAACACCGGATGATTGGGCTGATCCCACCAGGCAGGTTTACGAAATCTCATAACCCGCAAGGGTACGGGAGTCGGCGCGGCCGTGGGCATAAAGTCAAACCTTGTGGATAACTCCGCCGTGGCGGGCTATGGGGCCGCGGCAATGACGTTACGGTTGCCGAGACCGATTTTGTCAGAGGTCCGTGAAATGGTGAGGCTATGGCCCCTTCCGATGTTGCGTTCAGGCACAGTCAGATAGCCGTGCACGATTCCCAAATACATGTAATAGAAGCGGGAGACCTGCGCGGTGTTCCATTCCTCTTCCTACACGGCTGGCCAGAATCGTGGCATTCCTGGGAACGTGTCATGGCCATCGCGGCAAGGCAGGTCCGAGCTATCGCCATCGACTTGCCTGGCGTGGGGGAATCGACTGGGGCTGCCACTGACGGTTCCAAGCGTCAGCTCGCTGGAGTGGTGCACCAGCTGATCGCCACTATGGGGTTGGAGGAGGCCACCCTCGTCGGTCAGGATGCCGGCGGGATGATCGCCTATGCCTACTTACGTGCCTATCAAAACATTGCGCGAGCAGTGATTATGAGCGTGGTGATCCCCGGGGTGGATCCGTGGGAGGAAGTTCTCCGCAATCCTTACCTCTGGCACTTCGGCTTTCACGCGATTCCCGCTCTGCCCGAACTATTAGTACAGGGCCGGCAAAAAGAATACTTCGACTTCTTCTACCAAGCGCTCCTGCACGATCCGGTGAAGATCACCCCGGAAGCACGTGCAGATTACGCCAAGGCCTATTCAACTGACAGCGCCCTGACCACTGGATTCAACTGGTACCGCACCTTTGGGCAGGATGTCACCGAAAACAGGCAAGCGAGCGAAGGACCACCGGTGGAAACGCCCTTGCTCTATCTGCGCGGGGAGCACGAAACCGGTGACATATACACCTATGTACAGGGGTTGCGGGATGTCGGTATAGCGAACGTTGATCATGGCATCGTCGGTGATGCGGGACACTTCACGCCGGAAGAAGCACCCGAAGAGACCTGGCGGTTGATCGCCGGCTTCGCCGGGCTGCAGGTCTAGACTTCACTCGCGGGTTCTACTCCTGGCACAGTGTGCTATGCCAGTGATAGGCACATGTGAGCAGCTGCGACAATACTGCATAAGGGCGGGTACACGGCAGCGCTTGCACTGGCTCCCACCTTCCCCACCATCGATTAGTTACCCCTAACAAGGATGCTTGGGATGAGCCAAACCGGCGAGACGAGTAACAGGTACGGTCGTGTCAACGAAGACGGAACCGCCTACCTGATAACCCCGCAGGGTGAGCGAGCCGTCGGCTCGTGGCAGGCGGGAACGCCCAGTGAAGGCTTTGCGCATTTCACCCGACGTTATGAAGACATGAGTACCGACGTGAACTTGTTGGCTGCTCGGCTGGCTAGTAAAGCGGCGAGCCCTCAGCAA
>JBBSOC010000125.1:0-3671 GCA_038260095.1 Mycobacteriales bacterium
AGCTCGCCCCAGCAACTCGATCCGGCAAGCCCGGATCCAACTCGATCGGTAATGGCGGGCCGCGAGCATCGAAATCCAGCGCATTCGGATCTGCCACGGCTCCACCCAGCCCAACCAACAGCTGCGCCGCGCGCTGTGCCGCAACTGGGCCTAGCTCGGTATCCACACCGCGTTCGAACCGTTTGGATGCTTCACTGCCGAGTTGGTGCCGCCGGGCGCTGCGCGCCACCACAACCGGATCCCAATGTGCGGCTTCAATGAACAACTGGGTGGTGGACGACGACACCTCTGTAGTGGCACCACCCATCACAGCGGCGAGCCCGATGGGTCCGGAATCATCGGCGATCACCACATCCTCGGGATCGAGAACACGCTGTGTGCCATCGAGGGTCTGTAGCTTCTCCCCCGCATGTGCTCGCCGCACCACCATCTGACCTTGCAGAGTGGCCAGGTCGTATGCGTGCATCGGCTGGCCCAGCTCGAGCATCAGATAGTTCGTCACGTCCACCGCGAGCGATATGGAGCGCACACCCGACAGCAACAGGCGACGCTGCATCCACCAAGGCGTTGCCGAGTCAGGATTGAACTCCCGCACCACTCGGGCGGCAAAACGATCGCAGCACGCGGCAGCATCCAGCCGCACTGGATATGGCTGTGCATCCGTCGCGGCCGGAACGCTGAGTTCCGCCGGGTCGGCGAAAGCTAAGTCGAGCGCGTGGGAGAGCTCCCGGGCCACGCCACGGATGGACAGGCAGTAGCCACGATCTGGCGTGACCGCAAGTTCGAACACCACATCGGGGAGACCCAGCGCCGCGACCGCGTCGTCACCAGGGCGAAGCTGACCGGCGAACTCCTCGCGAGCCAGCACCAGGATGTCGCTGTGGTGGTCTGGGCTGATTCCCAGCTCATCCAGCGCGCAAATCATGCCGTCGGAAAGCTGACCGTAGGTTGTGCGAGCGGTGATTTCGAATCCTCCAGCAAGCACCGCACCGGGCAGCGACACCACCACCCAATCGCCGACAGCGAAGTTGCGAGCACCGCAGACGATCGAGCGCGGCTGTGCCTCCCCCACGTCCACCTGGCAGTGGCGGATTGGCTTTTTAAACCCGGTCAGCTCGACGATGCTGACGACCTCACCGATCACGATCGGACCACATAGCTCATCACCAATTCGGTGAACGGCTTCGACCTCAAGGCCAGAGCGCACTAGGGCAGCATCCAGCTCAGCGACAGTAAACCCGCCTGGCCCAGCTGCTTCGCGCAGCTCCAGCGAGATGAAATCACGCAGCCACGACACAGGAACGCGCATTAAATTTCGGCTCCAAACGCGCTAGAGAAGCGCACATCGCCATCGAACAGATCACGTGCGTCAGGGAGTCCATGCCGGAACTGCAGCGTGCGACCGATCCCCATGCCGAATGCGAACCCACTGTAGGTGTCCGGGTCCACGCCGCAGGCGGTGAGCACACGGGGGTTCACCATGCCGCAACCACCCCATTCGATCCAGCGCGCTCCCCCACGTGCCTGGGGAAACCAGACATCGAACTCCGCGCTGGGCTCGGTGAACGGGAAGTAGGACGGACGCCATCGCGTCACCGCGTCGGGGCCGAACATGGCGCGAGCGAAGTAATCCAGCGTGCCCCGCAGATGCGCCATCGTGATGCCCTTATCGACCACGAGGCCCTCGACCTGCTGGAACAACGGGGTGTGGGTGGCGTCGGGCTCGTCTGTCCGGAAAACATTTCCGGGACAGATCACATAAATCGGGGGCTTACGTTCCAGCATGGTCCGCGCCTGCACAGGGGATGTGTGCGTGCGTAACACCAGGCCGGCGTCAACCGGCTGCAGGAAGAACGTGTCCATCATGCTGCGTGCCGGGTGGTCAGGGGCGATGTTGAGCGCGTCGAAGTTCAACCATTCCGCCTCAACTTCGGGTCCTTCGGCGATCTCATATCCCATGCCAATGAACAGGTCGCAGATCCGGTCAGTGAGGCTCGAGAGGGGATGACGTGCGCCATGGGGGCGTCGTGTGGTTGGAAGCGTCACATCAACCGCCTCGGTAACCAGCATCTGCGCATTGCGCTGGGTAGTCAGCTGCGCTAACCGCTCCTCGTAGGCTTGGACCATCGCGGCACGGGCTTGGTTCACGAGTCGGCCCACCTCGCCGCGCTGAGGCGGCGGCAGCTCGCCGATATGGCGCCGCGCCAACGCCAAGGGAGCATTGTCACCGAGGTGCTGTGGCTTAACGCCAGCCAACTCGTCCAGACTGGTAACGCTGTTGAAGGCTCCTTGCGCTTGGGTAACGGCGGAGTCAAGCGTTTCGGGGCTTGGTACGGCGGCATCAGACATGTGTTCAGGCATAGGAGATAGTGCTTCCTGGTGACAAAGCTAGTGAAGAGATTCGACGAGCATACGCCTACACCGCGGCAGAGCTTCCGGCGTGGAAGAGCTCTACCCTGTGCCAGGTGGGGATGGCGTCGGCAATAGGAGTCGGCCGCTATCGAGCAGTATGGCAGTTGCCAGATGCCCGCCGTCTTGTTTTCGGCGGCTTCATCGGTCGGCTGCCCATCGGGGTGACGCCAATAGCCATCATCCTGGCTGTACATCAGGCATACGGTTCCTACATCAGTGCTGGGATTGCGGCTGGCATCTACAATGCCGGCTTTGCGCTGGGCGCACCCGTATTGGGCAGGCTGGCCGACCGATACGGCGCTCCGCTGATTCTGTGGTTGACTAGCGCCGCTCACCTTCCGGTGATCGTTGTGCTGGTAGTTTCGATCAGCGCGAACTGGCCACCGGAGATGGTATGGACTACGGCGCTGTGTGTCGGGCTCACCACGCCACCTACGTCACCGGCAGTCCGCTCAGCGTGGAACGCGCTCACCCCGGGTCCAGGACAATCGCTCCGCCGTGTCGCGCTGTCGCTGGATTCGGTGTGCTTTGAACTCTGCTTCATCGTGGCCCCGCTAGTAGTAGGAGTGTTCGGGCTGTTCGGTCGTCCCGTGCTGGCTCTTCTCGCATCGGGAACATTCGCCGCAATTGGCGCAATGCTGATAGCCAGTGGCCGCCATATCAATCGAGCTCGCCAAGAGTCCAGCGCCGCATTCCCTCGTAGTGGCCCTAGTGCCATCTTCACTCCGGGCATGCCCACATTGCTAGTCGTGACGGCCGCATTGGGCTTCGCGCTCGGCGCGCTCAACATCACGCTTCCAGCTTTCAGTAGCGCACACGTCAGCGCGGCCAGCGCGGGAGGCATTGCCGCCGCGCTCTTTGCGTTGAGCAGCGTGGGCAGTGTTATCGGCACGCTCTGGTTCGGCACTAAACACTTCACGGCGCCATTGGCCACGCAGTGGACCTATACGCTGGCGGCGCTCACAGCCGGGCTGGTGATACTGAGCATGGTCCCCAACATCACCATGAGGATGGTCATGATCGTGATTTGTAGTGCGCCGATAGCCGCCGTAGCGACGGTAGAGACCTCGATGGTGGCGGCAGTTGTTGCACCCGGCGCACTCAACGAGGCTTATAGCTGGAACTGGACAATCACGGTGGTGGCGGTGGGCGCGGGTCAGGTACTCACCGGAGCGGTGGTAGAGCACTTCGGGAGTGCGATTCTGGGATTCCTGCTGGCGGCGGCCGGGCCGGCGCTCGGCGCAGTGGTAACGGCGCTA
>JBBSOC010000126.1:0-3500 GCA_038260095.1 Mycobacteriales bacterium
CAGTTTGATCGATGGGGTCCGTGCTCGCCGAGTCAGGTAGTTCGGTGGTGACACTCATTGTCGCGCCTCCAGATACATTTCAGGTCAGCTTTTGGCGACTCCACCCCAGGTATAGCCGCGGCTGGTGTGCCAGTGGCCAGCCTAGAGCAGTACCACAAGCCAGAGAAACTGCCATGCGGACACCTTGAATCTAATTGTGGTAGCTACCCGGCTTTTGAGCGACGAAACACACCACATTGCGTCGTACCGACCCGCTTTACTGCGCCTTGTGCAGTCTAGGAAGTACACGACGCTGGTATCTGGCAATAGCGAAGCCGCCGATTAACAAGATCCCCACCATTCCTACCGGAATTAGCCACCGAGGTAGGTCGCTGTCGAGGATCGCAATGATCACAAACCCTTCCCACAACGAAATGTAGGTGAAGTACACATGGTTCATATACAGGCCCTGCCAGCTCCCCGGACGTCGCCGTGCCAACTGAAAACTCTGGCAGATTCGAAACAAGATGAACGCCCCGAGGCCCACCAGTCCAATGAAAACGGCTCGGGTCGTGTTGTCCAAGCCGGACCACCCCGCCGCTATCGAGCCAGCTACAGCAAGTACTAGCGTCGCCAGCGACACCACGTAGAGGCCGCGAACCACTCCGCGCTTATCACCCAACGCGGGCGGGTGTAGCGCGAAAAGTCCCGCGACAAGCCCCACGGCTCCGGCACAGATGTGCACCGCCAGCAACACCTCATGCAGCATGCAACTTTCCTTTCGGCTACGGCTTCAATGTGCCGGTTCAGGTTCACACAGGCGCCGCGCGGCAGCTCAGTTCCAGCGGAGCTCACAGAACGCTCGATGAGTTACGTCCCACTGCTCCACGTGGGTCAGACCAATCTTCTCCGCGCATTGGCGTAGCGCAGGCAGCCCTACCCGAGCCCACGGAAACGGACCGCTTCTACGACCGTGATCGTCCACTAAGTATGCGGTGTAGGACAGGTCCACATCAGTTGAGTCCACCTCCACCAAGACGCGGCCATCTCCGCCGATCAACGACGCGCAACGGCGCAGCAGCGTCAACGGGTCGCCGCCGATACCCACGTTGCCGTCGATCAATAGCACCGTCGACCAACGGCCTTCAGCCGGTAGCGGCTCGAATACTGACCGACACAGTGCCGTCCCACCAGATTGAAGCGTGCGCTTCACCGCGCTAGGCGTCACGTCCACTCCCAGCGCCAGCATGCCCCGCTCCGCCGCGGCTACCGTCAGCCGGCCAGGTCCACAACCCACGTCTAGCACCGGACCTACACATCGGGTCAGGATGGATTCGTCCACCTCATCGGCGGGGGCACACCAGCGCGACACTTCCAGCGGTACCGCTGGAGCGGTGTGGAACTCATCTAGCGGCCGTAGATACAGCCCGCTTCCGCCGGAATCCAGAGCCTGTGTGTAGGGATCGGCCACAGAGCTCACAGCGCGGTCCCGAATTCAGGCCGCGGCGCGCAAGCCGTTCCTGGCGGTCTCGGGGACACAGCAGCGACACTCGGTGTGCCTAGCTGCAACTCAAGGGCTGACTCAAAATCTGAAAAAACCCGAGCGAACGCGCTATCTGGAGCCACAGCAGCCACAGCCCGGGCATCAGTAATCGTGTCCACGTCACGTAACTGCGGGAGCTCTGCCACACGCAACCCAGCATCAAGCAGTCTGCGCCGTTGAATGTCACCGGTGTTGACAGCAGACATAGGCACTCCACGGATCAGTTCAGGTTGAGGCTCAGCAAAGCCTAACGCCCAAAAACCGCCATCGTGAGCCGGTCCAAACCAGGCGTCAGTTCCGGCCCAGCTAGCTTCGGTCAACACAGGGGCAAGTAATCGTTCGGACAGTTGCGGGGTGTCCATTCCCACAAGCAGTGTGCGGCCCCGGCACTGCTCGAAGGCGGCCGCCAGGCGCTCGTCCAATCCCCCTTCGGGCTGCGCAATCACCTCAAATCCAGCAGCCTCCGGCGGCGCAGTACCGGCAAAAGCCAACACCCGGCGGGCCACTGGCAACGCGGAAACGACTCGCAAAGTATCCGACAAACTGGCCGCGGCCAGGTCTGCTGCCTGCGTGCCAGAAAACGGAGGGCTCAGCCGCGTTTTCACCCGGCCAGGCACGCACTCCTTGGCAATTACCACGATGGTGAGGTCGACGCTCGCGTGAGGCATATTAGGCATATTAGGCATATTAGGACACGGACGCTCTCGTCACCGTACAGTCGATTGCACAGCCGCGCCGCGCGCATCCGAGAGTAGCGCAGACATGTCCGCGATCGCGTGCCACGTGCCTTTAAGAGTCCCCGTCACTTTCGAGGCTCCGCTACGCGGCGTGTAATCAATCGGAAGCTCCGCGATGCGCCAACCAGCTCGAGCCGCTTTCAAAAACATCTCCAATGGATATCCGCTCCGGCGATCCCGCACATCAAGATCCAGCAATGCTTGCCGTGAAGCTACCCGCATGGGCCCTAAATCATGCACTGAAACACCGGTGAGTTGCCGCAGCCGCCACGCCAACACTTTGTTCGCCAACCGTGCATGCAGTGGCCAGGAACGCCAGCTGGTGGGCTTGCGACGACCCAACACCAGCTCCGCGGTTCCGACCAGCATAGGTTCGACCAATCGGGGAAGCTGCGCGGGGTCCATGGAAGCATCACAGTCGCAAAACGCAACCCAATCAGCCTGCGCCGCCGCTAGACCAGCATGAGCCGCCGACCCAAAACCACGGCGCGGCTCGGTTACTACAGTTGCGCCCCGATCAGCGGCGATCTGAGCAGAGGCATCGCGTGAGCCATTGTCTACCACGATCGCTCGATAGCCGGCTGGCAATCGATCCAACACCCAAGGCAGCGCTGTCGCCTCATCCAGGCAGGGAAATACGACGTCAATCACATCTAACACACGTCCGATTCTAGAGCTACAGGCGAGCTTCCCGTTGTTCGCCTGGCCGAGAATGTCGCCGCACAAGCGCGCCCTAAGCTCAGCGGCATGCCGGGAGCGCTTTCCGGAACATTTTATGTTTCCAGCCACGGTGCCAGGTTTTGGATTTCGGAGGCGACCCACCCATGAGTAGCAACGATCTATTCGGCGTCCTCGCGATCGCGACCACTGTCTGCTTGACCGTAGGTCTGATCGGCATCGGAGCGCTCCGGCTGCTACGAACAAGCTCGATAACAGTACAAACCACTGTAGTAGCACTAGGCACGGTCGTGGCAACGCTCATCGGAATCACCAGCGTCGCGGCGGCCATGTTCGTCTCTGGCCACGATTTTCTCGTCGCGCTATACGTCTGTGCGATCTCTGGCATGGCGGCGATACCACTCTCGCTTACGCTGAGCAGACGATTGATTCACACCAACCGCTCCGTGGTGAAATCCCGGGAACGGGAGCGTGCCATGGAAAATTCTCGACGAGAGCTCATCGCATGGATATCCCACGACCTTCGAGCACCACTCGTCGGACTACGTAGTACCGCGCAGGCG
>JBBSOC010000127.1:0-3489 GCA_038260095.1 Mycobacteriales bacterium
CGAGCCCTCAGCAAACCGTGGAATCGGCGCTTCGCATCCAACAATCGCTTTCTGATGCCGCAATTATCGGAGACGTGGCAGCGTTGGAGTCCAAGCTCAACACAATAATCGAGCAAGCGCGTGCCGCGGCTGGGACGGCCACGGCGGAGAAGAAAGCCGCTCACGAGCGCGCCGTAGCACATAAAGAAGACCTGGTTAACCAAGCCGAACAGCTGGCTGGCAGCACTCAGTGGAAAGCCACGGGTGAGCAGCTCGCCGAGATTGCGCGGCAGTGGAAGGCTGAGCCAACCGCTGACCGCACAACCGATAAAGCACTCTGGAAGCGATATGCGGCCGCCCGCGATGAGTTCAACAAACGACGCGGCAGCCACTTCTCCACACTCGATGCTGCTCGTAAAGTTACTGCAGCGCAGAAAGAAGACTTGATCAGCCGAACTGAGGCGTTGGCCGACTCCACCGATTGGGGGCCAGCTGCGGCACAGCTCAAGCAGCTCATGACGGAATGGAAAAGTCTTCCTCGGCTTGCAAAAGAAACTGAGGATCAGCTGTGGAAGCGTTTTCGAACGGCACAGGATCATTTCTTTGCCCGGCGCTCACAGGCTTTATCCGAGGCCGAGCAGGAACGTAAGCAGTATCGCACGGCGCAGCAGGCCGCTGGAGATCAACGACGTGAGAAAGCCGTGGCCAACAATCCACTGCTAGCCCAGATACGAGAACAGGTGGAACGCGCTACCAAGCATCTGGAGCGCGCTCGCAACAGCGGAGACGCCACCGCTATCGCTGAATCCGAACAGGCGCTTCACGGTAAGCAGCATGTGCTCAAACTCGCTGAGCGGGCCGGAAAAGCCTAGCGAAGATACCAAGAGTCGCCGAACGTGACACCAGGGCCGTTTTTCACGCCGGAAAAGGGCCACAGCGTCACGCTCGGTGCATAGAAAATGCTGTCAACCTAACCAGGTACAGCTGAAGATGGGCAGGCGTCTGATGCAGGCGTCGCCTGAACTGGTTGTCCGATGCCGGGCATGGGCAGTGTGGTGACAGCCCGAGACCGAGGCACCTCGCCTGCTTCCCACGCGTCGCCGGCGCGGGTACGACGGTGTGCGACAGCGGGTCTGTCGGCGACCAGATAGTAGGGCGCGGCATAGCTAATGGTGGTATCCACAATGTCTCCGGGCCGAATTTCTGGACTGCTCGCCAGATGCACAAGACGCCCATCGCGGGCACGGCCGGAGAGCCGTCCGCTATCCGCGGCTTTCCGGCTTTCGTTGGCAGCGATCAGCACTTCCACGTCAGTGCCGATGAGCTGCTTATTCTCCTGCCAGGAAATTTCTTCCTGTAGCGCGATTAACCGCTCGTAGCGTTCCTGCACCACTACCTTGGGAATCTGGTCGGGTAGCTGCGCCGCCGGAGTCCCCGGCCGCGGCGAGTACTGGAACGTATACGCGCTGCTAAATCGGGCTTGGCGCACCAACTCCAGCGTCTGCACGAAGTCGGCTTCGGTTTCACCGGGGAAACCAACGATGATGTCAGTAGTAATCGCCGCATTAGGCATGGAGTGCCGGACACGGTCCAAAATGCCGAGATATTTCTCCCGTCGGTAAGAACGACGCATCGCCTTGAGTATGGGGTCCGACCCCGATTGCAGCGGCATATGCAGTTGCGGACAGACAGCGGGTGTGGTTGCCATCGCGTCGATCACGTCGTCAGTAAAGTCACGCGGATGCGGCGAAGTGAAGCGCACCCGCTCCAGCCCCGCTACCGCCCCGCAAGCGCGCAGCAGACTAGAAAACGCTGTTCGGTCACCGAACTCCGCGCCGTAAGAGTTCACATTTTGTCCCAGTAGCGTCACTTCTAGGACGCCATCGGCGACCAGCGCCTCAACCTCGGCAAGCACGTCCCCCGGTCGGCGATCTTTCTCCTTGCCGCGTAGCGACGGCACAATGCAGAACGTGCAGGTGTTATTGCAGCCCACCGAGATGGAAACCCAAGCGCTAGCGTGCGCGTCACGACGGCTCGGCAAAGCGGAGGGAAATGTCTCCAACGCCTCGACGATCTCAACTTGAGCCTGTTTGTTATGCCGGGCTCGCTCCAACAGCACCGGCAGGGAACCCATGTTGTGAGTGCCGAACACGACATCCACCCACGGTGCACGGCGCACGATTTCCCCGCGGTCTTTCTGTGCCAGGCAGCCGCCCACGGCGATTTGCATGGCAGGACGCTGTTTCTTGACCGGCGCCAGCTGGCTGAGATTGCCGTACAGCTTATTGTCAGCATTTTCCCGAACCGCACACGTATTGAAAACCACCAAGTCCGGAAGCTGGTCATCGATGGCCCGCTGGTAACCGACGGACTCCAGTAGACCAGATAGCCGCTGTGAATCATGCACGTTCATCTGGCAGCCGTAGGTACGCAGCTGATACGTGCGCGGTTGTTCAATGACGATGTTGCCTGCTGTGCTCACTAGTCAAGTCTAGATACTTCCGGTTATCGGGGCGTTATCGCCGCCCCACATCCCTTGCTGTCGGCTTAGCCAGAGGTCAAGTTACTGCTGGTGCCCCTAAGAGTGCGTTGGAAACATGTCAGTGACGTGCCCGGGTGCATGTTGTGTCGGGTTGTTTCGCAGCTCATAGCCCTCTTACAGGAGGCTTGGCGAATCGTGCTCACGGCGCAACTGCACGCAACCCGTTCAGCCGAGCTGCGTGCAGCAACTTCTGGTCATAGGTGATGAACTCAGGCAAATACTCGCGAAGCGACAGTGCGGCCGCAATGTGCAGAGCATCTAGCGACCGCAACTCAGGCGGCGGCATAACGCCGGCCTGATCGCACAACTGATCCATCGGAACCATGAGTACGTCGTCAAGGAGTTTAAGCGCAGCTGAGACACGGGCAGGGGCAGCGCGAGTAACTGCGCGCAGTACTTCTGTGCGCAGCAGCCGAGCCGAGATAAGCGACGGACGGTCGCGAAGGTGATGGCGGAGTCGGGAGGATTCCGCTTCGGGAACAACAAGCTTCACAAAGGCTGAACTATCCATATATACAAGATGAATGTTGCTATCGTTCATTAGCCCTCAGCTGTGCTAACGCTTCAGACACACTACTTTCGGCTGGAGATAGCGGAGGAGGTTCATATTCCCAAATAGCGCCCGACCCTGCCGCTGGAGTTAAGCGCCCCTGTGCAATCAGCTCACCGAGTGAGTTCCCCAGCGGAACTATCCGAGCGACCGGATGGCCGTGATCGGTGATCTCTACCATTTCGCCACTCCGTACTCGCCGTACCACCGCGCTCGTCTGCTCACGCAGCTGGCGGATACCTACTTGAGTCATACCTGGACGTTACCACATAGGCACTACATTGTATCCGAAAATCGCACCCCTACGGCCGATGATGGCTACCTCAGCCATGCAGACCGTCTTCGAGCTCTAGCGCTTGACGGACTACGCGGTATGCGAGTTCACCGGAGTAGCCTTTGCGGGCCAACAGCGCCACCA
>JBBSOC010000128.1:0-3353 GCA_038260095.1 Mycobacteriales bacterium
CTTGCTCCCTCCCGGGCATCGGTTTGTGGTCTACGACGCTTACCGCTCGCTCCAAGTGCAGCGCGCACTGTATGACCATTACCTAGAGTCGCTGCGCGAATCTAGACCGGAACTCAGCGACGACGTGCTCAGCGAGCAAACACAGAAGTACACCGCGAGTCCGTCGGGCAATCCCACGCGCCCGTCGCCGCACAACACAGGCGGATCGGTGGACTTGGCTGTGGTTCGGCTTTCATCAGAAGACGAGGCCAGGATCGAAGAAATAGACCGAGAGCTGGCGGAGCTTCCGTACGAAACTGATTGGTCACTTTTCTCCCGACGGGCGCAGAATCCATACGCCGAACCGGACACGCCAGCCAAGAAGGCGTACCTGCTGGAGATGGAAAGAATGCTGATCATGCGGGATGGTGGGGAGCTGCTGGACTATGGCACCCCATTCGACTGGGGCGGCCCAGAGGCCGCTTTGCGTTATTACGAAGAGCCGCAATCGCTGAGCCCGGAGGATTCGGAGCCCAGAAATAATCGGCGACTGCAGCACAACGCTTTGGCCGCTGCCGGGTTTGCCGGTTACCCTTCTGAATGGTGGCACGTCAACGCGCCAGAGTCTCAGTCGGGAGCACAGGCACTGGGTTTACCGCGCGCCCACTTCGGCGGACAAGAGCTAGGCGAAGCCCATCTGGAGTTTGAGCACATGCGCCGCAAACATCACGCCAGCATGCTCGAGCAGTTCGAGCGAGTGACTAGCGGCGACCCCCACATTCCGCCTGGCTATCGACCCGAGATTCCCTGGGTTCACGAACTCCACCGCCAGGCGCTGCAACAGATGCTCGACCGGAATGCCCACCCGGGCAGCACCAGACTACGTGCCGCCGCCATCATCGCCACGCCAGCACCGATCTGACTAGGCTGCTACGATGCCCGGCGACTGGCCCTACGTGAACTACCGACCGGCTGAGGGGTAGCTCCGCTGTTGCCGCGCCCGGGGCGGTTGAGCCCAAGACGAGCCTGACTCCTAAAGGCTGGCGGGCTGGCTGACGTCGAGGTTTCTGGCCCCTGCCGGACAGATTCGGCCGAGCCTGGTCGCCGCAAGGCACGCTCGGCCGCGAGGTCGATGACCGGCGCTGCCGAAGAACCATTGCCTGTCGCCTCAACCCGGGTGGCTTCGGCTTTAAGCTGCTGTCGTATCTCAGCGACCGAGAGGGCAGGATTGCCAACCTGCTTTCTGTGCCGTGTAGAAGCTTGCGCGACTTTCGCCTGGGTGGTTTGCTGCGGCGCTGGCTGGTCTTGTCCGGCACCGAACCCACGAGCTCGAAGCCTAGCTTGAGCAGTCTCGGTGATAGCCCGGGTGATCGCAGCCCTGAAGCTGGGCAATGCCCCATTCGCAGACGTTTGAACTCCCGTGTTCGCGGCTGTTGCAGCCGATCGTGGCTCCACACGCTGCTGTGTCGCAGAGCGGGCCGCTCTGTCGGGTACGCCTACACCGCGTTGCACCCGGTTGCGCTGTCTGTTACGCACCATCGCGGCGACGCCAACCGCGGCTAGACCGATCGGGATTGCGAAAACAGCTGCAACACCGGCAAGGGCTAACCCGGCGGTGGCAGCGGCGCCGGCCAGCAGATTCCTACTATCTAGCAGCCCTGATCGACGTAGCGCTCCCGCCACTCCATGCCGTTTCGGGCCATTCGCCACCCGACGAGCCTGATCTTCCCGCCGTCGCCCTAGAGCCTCCCGAGCTTTGAGCACCAGGGCGGCGATACCGATAACGGCTCCAGCAGCAACACCGGCAAGGGCCAGCGGTCCGGCACCAGCTGTCATCAAAAGTGTCACGCCACCGGCAGCTAAGGCACCCCTCTTAACCGCAGTGCTTCCTACTGCGCGGCTGCGGGGGCCGTTGCCTACGCCCACCACCGGTCGAGCCGGCCCATTAGGGGCCACGCTAGGTAAGGCAGCAGGTTGCGGGTTCGTTCTGTTTCGCACTGCCGCTGTCCTTGCGGCTGCGTCCGCTCCGAGACGCCCTAAGGCAGGACTCCAAGGCTGAGCTGGTGCTGTCATGGCCGCCTCCGATCGATATATACGCAGCTTACCGAAAGCAGAGCGGGAAGAACATCAAAAAAGGTATTTAGCAAAAAACTGGGGTCAGTGCTTGTTTGGCCGTCCGCGGTGGGCTCGGCCAAGTTGACGCACGCGTCCCACAGCGACGGGTAGTGCCCGGCGAATGACCACACCCGATATACCTCATATCCAATGCCGACCCGAGGCTGCTCTGGGTGACCAACCAGCAACGTCCCGAGTTGCTCGGCGGTGTTACCCAAACCTAACGACAACGGCGCCACGAGGTATTGCTCAGCGAACCGCCGCAGCGCTGAGCCGACCGGCATTACCTGAGTAAGTACGCCTTGCGACATCAGATCATTAAACGCTGTAGTCGGATCAGCAACCCCAAGCTCTCGAGCTTCAGATTCGATAACTGGCCGGCTGCGTTTGGTCTTTTGCAGCGTCTCTAGATCCCCGTGTGCCAGACCCCACACCGCATACTCGTTCGGGCTGAGTTCAAAAACCTCATCCCCGAGCCGTACCTCGTGGCTTTCCGGCTCCTGCGCTTGCTCAGAAGTAAAGAACTGGCCCAAGTAATGCCCAACTGGCAGGACCACCGCAACCATTTCGCACCCCTTCGATTGCAGTTAACCTTAGCGAACTTCGCGCGTAAAACTGCACTGATACTGCTCAACCTAGCCCGATTCGTCGGAATTGGGCTAGAGAGGGTGGTGCTCCAACCCCTTGATCTACAACTTGGTGCGCGATCCACAGTTCTCGGCGATGGGAGAAGACAGTGTGGCCAAGCCGTCGTAGGCTGCTCCCATGACGAGCCCCACCAACGTTGAGCGCAAGGTGCGGCAGCTGGACAACGACGTAAAAGAGATTTATGGCTTGCTGAGCACGATGGACCACAGGCTCGACCGAGTAGACACTCGGCTCGACAAAATGGACCTCAGATTCGACAGAATGGACACCCGGCTCGACAGAGCAGACACTCGGCTCGACGGGATCGACCAGCGTTTGGGCCAAATGGACGGCAAGCTCAACGGGATCGACACTAGGTTAGGCCAGATAGGCGAAAAACTGGTTGGGACCGATGTAAAGCTGGATCGAATTCTCGACGTTCTGGGTAGCGGCAGCTCAGCTACAGGCAAATGAACTTCTTGTAAGCTGACTATCTACCCTGCTGGACGAGACTGGTGTTAGTTTGGTCAAGATCCCATAGTTCCAGGTCAAAACTGCCACCAACCCATTCGGGGAGTTCGGCGTGCCGCTCATGACTCGGATCGGAAAGCGCTTCTAGCGGTTCGTACTAA
>JBBSOC010000129.1:0-3254 GCA_038260095.1 Mycobacteriales bacterium
GTATACCGAGTAAGCAACGATGACCTGGTGACCCTCGCCGCGAGATATCACTACGATCGGTGAATCGGTTAAGAAATCAAGTACTTTCTTATTAACGGGCGTTGAAGTATTTCGCCTCCGGATGGTGCACGATTAGCGCCGAAGTGGACTGCTCGGGATGCAGCTGGAACTCCTCGGATAGTTTCACGCCGATTCGCTCCGGTTGTAGCAACTCCATTAGCGGCGCCTGATCCTCCACATTCGGGCACGCCGGGTAGCCGAAGGAGTACCGGGAGCCACGGTAACCCTGACCCAAAATTTCATCCAAATTGTGCGCATCATCTGCGGCGAGCCCTAGCTCGTCTCTGATCCGGGCGTGCCAGTACTCGGCGAGCGCCTCGGTGAGCTGCACAGACAGGCCGTGTACCTCCAGATAGTCACGGTATTTATGAGCGGCAAAAAGCTCACCAGCGTACTCACTGATTCGCTCACCCATGGTGACCACGTGAAAAGCCACTACGTCAGTTTCTCCGCTATCGCGCGAGCGGAAGAAATCAGCCAAGCACAGTCTGCGGTCCCGCCGCTGGCGGGGAAAGGAGAAGCGCATCCGATCGGTACCGTCGTCGCCCAGCACAACCAGATCGTTGCGCTCTGAAATGCAGCGGAAATAGCCATACGCGACGCCGGCTTCCAGTACTTGATCGGTGACCAGTCGGTCAAGCCAGTACCGCAGCCGAGGCCGGCCTTCGGTCTCTACCAGCTCTTCATAGGACGGCCCTTCTCCCCCGCGGCTACCGCGCAGCCCCCACTGCCCCATGAACGTCGCACGCTCATCCAGCAGTGCCGCATAGCTCGCCAACGGCACGCCGCGCACGATGCGGCTACCCAAAAACGGCGGCGGCGGGATAGGCACGTCAGGGGCCACGTCAGAGCGCACGAAGTCATCGAGCTCTGGCTGCGCTCCGGCTGCACCGCCTATGCCGGCCATACCGCCTATGCCCCCCGTCTCACGACGCTGCTGCGCGATGCGAGACGAGCGTTCGTGCCGCTCTCGACGCTGTTGCTGTGCCGCACGTGCGTGTTCATCGACTCCGACCTCGACGTTGGCTCGTTTGGCCAGCATCAGCGCGTCCATCAAGCGCAGCCCTTCGAAGGCGTCCCGCGCATAACGCACTTCACCCTGATACAGTTCCGCAAGGTTGGTTTCGACGTATGCCCTGGTCAGTGCGGCGCCACCCAAAAGTACAGGCCACTGACTCGCCACACCTCGAATGTTCATCTCCTCCAGGTTGTCCTTCATGACCACCGTGGACTTCACCAGTAGGCCAGACATTCCAATCACGTCGGCGCTGTGCTGCTCCGCCGCGTCCAAGATGTTCGTGATGGGCTGTTTGATTCCGAGGTTCACCACCGTATAGCCGTTGTTAGACAAAATGATGTCCACCAGGTTCTTGCCAATGTCATGGACATCACCTCGCACCGTCGCCAGCACAATCGTGCCTTTGCCCGCGGAATCACTCTTTTCCAGGTGGGGTTCTAGCTCGGCCACCGCGGCCTTCATCACCTCGGCGGACTGCAACACAAACGGCAGCTGCATTTGACCTGAACCGAAAAGCTCCCCCACCGTCTTCATCCCGGCTAGCAATGTTTCGTTGATGATTTGCATAGCAGGACGCTGACGCAAAGCCTCGGTCAGATCATCACTGAGTCCTTTTTTTTCGCCATCGACGATCCGCCGTTGCAACCGTTCGTCTAGCGGAAGAGCCGCGAGTTCGGCGGCTCGATCGGCGGAACTAGACCGGGCTGTTGCACCCTCAAAGAGCTCAAGGAAGCGGGGCAGCGGGTCATACTCTCCATTCGGATGCGACTCAGGTCGTCGCCGGTCGTAGACCAGATCCAGCGCGACCTCTCGTTGCTCGTCCGCGATGCGGTTCATCGGCAGGATCTTGCTGGCATGCACGATCGCTGAATCCAAGCCGGCTTCGCGGCACTCGTGCAGAAAGACAGAGTTGAGCACCTGCCGCGCGGCCGGGTTGAGCCCGAAGGAGATGTTGGATACGCCCAGCGTGGTCTGCACGTCTGGGTAGCGCTGCTTGAGCTCGCGGATGGCCGCGATGGTTTCAATCGCGTCCCGACGCGTCTCCTCCTGCCCGGTGGCAATCGGAAATGTCAGCGTGTCGACAACGATGTCGTGGCGCGCCATTCTCCACGTTGTGGTCAAGTCCGCTATCAGCCGCTCGGCCACTCGTAGTTTCCACTCAGCGGTGCGTGCTTGGCCTTCTTCATCGATGGTGAGCGCCACCACTGCTGTACCGTGCTCAACCACCAGCGGCATCAGCCGACCGAAGCGAGACGTGGGTCCATCACCGTCTTCGTAGTTCACCGAGTTCACGATGCAGCGGCCACCCAACTGCGTCAGCCCGGCTTCGATCACGGCAGGTTCAGTGGAGTCGAGCATGATCGGAAGCGTGGACGCCGTCGCGAACCGGCTGGCGAGCTCAACCATGTCCGCAACACCATCACGACCGACGTAGTCCACGCACAGATCCAGCACATGCGAACCATCGCGGGCTTGTTGCCGGGCGATCTGCACACAGGTGTCGATGTCGGAGTCAAGCATGGCGTCCCGGAATGCCTTCGAACCGTTGGCATTGGTTCGCTCACCGATCATGAGCACGCTGGCGTCTTGCTGGAACGAGACTGGCTGATATAGCGACGCTACCGACGGTTCCGGTTCGGCCGTACGCTCCCTTACACGCACGTCGGCGACCGCGGCTACTAACGCCCGAATGTGTTCCGGTGTGGTTCCACAGCAGCCGCCTACCAACATGGTGCCGTAATCGTTAGCGAATCGTCGCAGCGCAGCAGCGAGTTCATCTGGGCCTAGTGGATACACCGCACCATGGGAACCGATCTGGGGCAGCCCGGCGTTGGGTAATACCGCAAGCGGTATCCGCGCGTGCTGCGACAGATACCGCAAATGCTCACTCATCTCGGCCGGCCCAGTGGCGCAGTTGAGGCCGATCGCGTCGATTCCTAACGGCTCTAACGCTGTGAGTGCGGCCCCAATCTCACTACCCAGCAGCATGGTCCCGGTGGTTTCCACGGTGACTGTGCACAGCACGGGCACCGTTCTGCCTACTTGTTCCATAGCACGCTGGGCACCGATGATCGCGGCCTTCGCCTGCAGGAGGTCTTGACAGGTTTCCACTAACACAGCGTCGACGCCGCCATCGAGCATCCCGATTGCCTGCTGGGCATAGGCATCACGCAAC
>JBBSOC010000130.1:0-3248 GCA_038260095.1 Mycobacteriales bacterium
CGAACGAACAGCTGGAGGATGCCTGCGCTTTGGCTCCCGGCATCGAGGCTCCTACCGTCTCACCACTGCACCGTAAGGGCTGGGTCGCTGTGCAATCCATGGTGTTGTCCGGACAGGTGCACCTCATCATGGATGGCCTATACGCGTTGGGCGCCCGGGCAATCCTGGTCACCGACATTCGTGCGTGCCGGTTGTGAGGGTTGGAACACAGCAGCGCGCCAAACGCTAGTGTGTGGTCTCACTCAACATCTGACTGAAACCAGTAGCGGTGGCGTGCAGCGCACCGAATGTAGACTTCACTACGACGGCAGCTCTAGCTGGTTGAGTAGCGATGTAGAAGATGACGAAGGCAATCAGCCCCCACTGCAGAAGCTTTTTCGGCACCACAACCTCCTATATGTCCAACACGCGTAGCTGAGTGTTTGACATTACGGCGAAGGGGATATACACCACCTGCAAAGTATGCCTCCTTCGCATGGAAATACGCAAACCAGTGCGCTGACTCGCTCACCCGAAGATTCCTGATGAGTCAATACGCTGGCTTGGCGAAATTAACGCTAGTTGCTACAGTGTAGTGCATGGCGTCTCCAACGAATGTGCGCTTTCCGGACCAATTAGACAAGGGTTTGGCGAATTACGCTCGCCAAACCGGGGCGAAGAAATCGAACGTTGTGGTTGGGGCCGTGGGGGAGTGGCTGCGCATGCAAGCGCATCCAGGCATCGTGTTCGTCGTTGCGAGCAACGGTGATCGGCGTGCCGCTCTGGCGGCCGGTCCTCAGGTATGGACTGTCGCGCAAGCGTGGTTGCAGCACGACCAGGCCGGGCGCACGGCGACTGTCGTTGCGGATGCGTTGGGGTTAACAGTGCGTGCAGTGGAGACAGCGTTGGCGTACTGGGCGGACTACCGGAACGAGATCGACGAACTGATCGAACGGCATCGTGCCAGCCAGAACGAGGCGCTGGCCGCATGGGAGCGGCGGCGGGCGCTCAATGCCGCCTGAACAAGCTAAAGTCGCGTTCCTGCTCGATGAGCACTACCCGGCTTGGCTCGCCGATGGCCTTATTGCTGATGGTATTGACGCTGTCGCGGTGAATAGTCATTCACTCGAGCTTCAGGGCGTTGACGATCGATGTGTTCTTGAAGCGGCAGCTTCGGCAAAGATGGTCGTTGTCACAGAGGATGTGACCACATTTAGCGCAGCTATTGCGCTCGTCCCCGGACATGTAGGCGTCGTGTACTGCCACCACGCTCGTTTCCCTCGCACTCGGGCGGGGCTGAACAAGCTCCGTAAAGCTCTCGTTGTGCTCACCAATGACCCTCCAGAAGGTTTAGGTGAGCACCCGGTGGTGTGGTGGCTCGCCTCATGCGAGTGAGGCGATGCCTAGGCAGAGGGCGCCCTCTGTGACGGGGATGACCATGAACGGCGACGGCGTACCCCCCAACTACGAGGAAACGCACCTCCCGAGCGTGCAAGTACCTGATGAACTCGTTGAAGTCTTGGTCGAGCCGCATCCGCATCCGGCCATCCGTGATGACAACGCCGCAGCCGCTCGACCACTTCGATCCGATTGGCCGGGGACTGGCTGCGCCAGTATCCGGCGCCGGGTGAGGGTTCGTGCAAGCCGTGGCGTTCTACGACCTTGACAACTCCATGCATGAGCTTATTTCTATGCCGCCGATGTCCATAACACGGCATTTCCCGAAAACCCTGATGCCGAAAGGCTAGACGGGAAAAACTTTGCTACTGCTGAGTGTCGTTGAACCGTAGCTAGCAAACCATGCCATACCGTCTAAGCTGGAGCCTCAGTTTTATACGTCGAATCCGCTCGCGGGAGAATGACTCATGCTCGGCAACACTATTGCTGTCACCGCGTCTATAGCGCACTCTGCCACTGCGGTGACTCAGACAACCCTGGCGTCTGACACGTTCTCTGCTGAGGGCTCCACAACGTTGAACACATCGGGCATTGTTACGTTCGTCGTCACCAAGATTGTGCCGATTTTGCTGGCAGTGGTCGGTGTCATCATTTTGAGCCGTTCCGGCAAAGGTCGTTGGTCAGAGGCGTTGACCACTGGTGGTATTGCGGTGCTAGGCGTCATTTTCATTGCGGGCGCCGGTGTGCTGTTTGCTTTCGGTGAGAGCTTCGCAAAGCTGGCGTTCGGCGGTTAGTGATGCGCCTGCGGTCAGATGACGACATCTACCGGGCAAGGCTTCTTTTCCTTGGTCCTCGTGGTTTTACCTTGCCCTTTCACTTGCCCTACGTGGCGTATCCGCTGTTTATTGCGGTGTTATTCCTGGTGATCGGTGCGCGCTTCCTGATTACCGGCACCGCGGATATTTTCCCAGCTATCGAGATTGCGCTGTCCATCGTGATTACCTCGTTGGTTCTGCGCCAAGTTAGCCCGGATCGCCCAGTTCGTACTGTGTTGCGGACCGCCGCCACCGACTGGCGGCGGGACCGCGACAACCTGTCTGGCGGTGTGAGGGTTCGTCCCCACATCCGGATTCGACAGGGGGTGCTGTGACTCCGCACGTAGATGCGCCTGATGCCAGCCATAAAGCGGCCAATGACACGCGAGACGAACGGATGCTGCGTGCCCGTGCCGCTCGACGTGCCGAGCAGCAGGCCGATGAAGACCTGCTTGAGGACTTGGCTACCAGTGAAGCGATGCTGGTCAGTGAAGGTTCGATGGCGCATCACTTCATGGTGTTTGACTCACCGGACCAGAGCGACCAGAGCGGCCAGGTGGCGCAAGCGGCCATTCAGACCGAGCCAGCGCTTGTTGCGCCTCCTGACCCAGAGCCACAGCCTGACCCAGAGCCGCAGGCTGACCCAGATATTGACCCCTACGTTCCGCCCCAAGGATCAGAATCTAACGACGACTTCTTCGACAACTTTACCGAGGAAGAAGTCGCCGAAGAAGAAGCCACCGAAGAGAACCAGCCGGTGCCGCTGGCGGTGCCAGCACCGCAGACTCCGGCCCTGGTAGCAGCCAAGCCGAGAAGGGTCACACCACGGCCGCCGAGCTTTCGGGATCGCGAGCCTATGCGGGAGTTGGAGCTTCGAGAGATCGCCGGGCACCTCACATTCACCCGCACCGATGTCACCGCGTGGTACCGGATTCCGGACGTGCAGTGGGCGTTTCGTGCTGATAAAGAACGCACGTCGATCATGCTCTCCATTGCTGCGCAGTACGCCGCGCTAGCCGGCTATCGGCTGCATATGCGTCGCACCACGCGCCCGTA
>JBBSOC010000131.1:0-3119 GCA_038260095.1 Mycobacteriales bacterium
ACTCGCGTGCCTGGTTACGATCCGCTGGCATCTACAGCGTCCCATCCCATTGTGACTGCCGCGGCCGCTCGTCGCGAGCTGGTCGACCCGCAGACCGTGGAGCCTATTCGGCAAAAGTACTCCAGGGCAACAGTTCCGGAACCGCGCAGCTCGTTCTCCGATTACGCCACCCCCGCGGGCTCCCCGCCCTCGTCGCAAGCCGTCAGTAGGCGGTCCGGCTATGATTACGGTGACGAAGTGGTATCGGGTGACGTACTACCGCCGCAAAACACCAGCTATGGCGACTCCGGTAAGTGGAATTGGGCGAGCTCGACATCTACCCAGGACTGGACACCTGACTTTGATCTGCCCAGTCTGGACGGCTTACCCATCCCCGGATACGCGGCTGCGGCGTCGTCTAGTGCTGCGTCGTCTAGTTCAGCCCAAAGGGCCGGCGGCCGGCATAGCGCCGATAACGGCAGCGACGCCTCTTGGTAGAAGAGTTGACCAGGCGGTTTCAGGAACCCCTGCGAGACGGCATGATCATGTCCCGACACGGAGTCACTTATCGACGTCTCCCACCACGAAGAACATTGAGCCAAGGATCGCGATCATGTCCGGCAGTAGCGTGCCAGGCAGCAGCTCGGTGAGCAGCTGTACATGTGCATAAGACGCAGTGCGTAGCTTGAGCCGCCACGGCGTCTTCTCTCCGTGCGAGACCAGGTAGTACCCCGCGATCCCTAGCGGGTTCTCCGTCCAGGTGTAGCTGTATCCGGCAGGAGGTTTGAAAACCTTGGGCAGCTTGGTGTTCACCGTCCCGCGTAGCGTTGCCAAGCGGTTCAGGCACTCGGAGGCAATGTCTAGTGACGCCTCTACTTGGTCAAACAGGCATTCGAAGCGGGCGTGGCAGTCACCGGCGGTGCGGGTCACCACACGCAGTACTGACCCCAGCTCGTTGTAGGCCAGGTATGGCTCGTCACGTCGTAGATCCAGGTCTATCCCGCTGGCTCGCGCTACCGGTCCCGAGGCGCCGTAGGCCAACGCGAGTTTCGGCGAAAGTACGCCGATGCCTTGCGTCCGGGCTAGGAATATCTCGTTGTGCCGGATGAGCTGCTCAATCTCGCTGAGCCGCCGCCGCACGTCGTCGATCGCGCCGCGCGTCCGAGCAGTCCAGCCCTCGGGCACGTCTTCACGTAGGCCGCCGACGCGATTGAACATGTAATGCATCCGGCCGCCGGAAGCTTCTTCCATCACCGCCTGCAGCGTCTCTCGCTCCCGGAACGCGTAAAAGATTGGCGTGATCGCTCCAATCTCCAGCGGATAGGAGCCCAGGAACATGAGGTGGTTGAGTACGCGGCCCAGCTCGGCGAGCAGCATGCGCAGCCAGACCGCTCGTTCGGGTACCTCAATATTGGCCAGGCGTTCGGCGGCCAGAGCGACTCCGAGTTCGTTGGAGAACGCCGAGAGCCAGTCATGTCGGTTTGCTAGCACCATGATTTGGCGGTAATCGCGAACTTCGAACAGTTTTTCCGCGCCGCGATGCATGTAGCCCACAATGGGTTCGGCACTGACCACGTGTTCGCCGTCGAGCACCAGCCGCAGTCGCAGCACGCCATGAGTCGACGGATGCTGTGGGCCGACATTGAGCACCATATCCGTGCTGGCATCGCGCCCAGTTCGTGAACCACTCTCTGTAGCCGCGACATGCTCGGCACCACTGCCAATACCCACGGTGACGTGCTGCTCTGGCGGGGTGCTCACAGCTATATCCTGGCATGTCCGGCTGCTGTGCCTAAACACTGCGCCAACCGCTGTTGGCTGGCCGCGGAGAGCCCCACCGGTTGTGCGATCCACCAAAAATTCCCGAGGCCGCTTCGGTCAGTGAGCTCGGCGCGGTAGCTGGCCTCAACGAGCGATCGCAAGTATTCGGCAGGATCGGTGTGTGCGAGCTCGATTGATGGGCGGCCGCCGCGAATGCCCAGTGTCCGCAGCGCATCGGATTGGCGGATAACAATGGTCTCGGCGTGGGCCTGACGACAAGCCGTGGCAACCGCATCCACCGCCACGTGGGCGGTGATGTCACAGCGGCCATCGGGTAGGGGTCTTACCTGGTGTCCGTCGGCATAGCCGGTCAGTGTGCCCAGCGGGGGACGCGCGTCGCGTACATGACCGTAGTCGATGGCCAACGCCACACCACGGCGCACCGCGCCGACTACGTGCCGCCATGCGGCGTCTCTAGTGTGGCCGAGCTCGGCTCGATCGCCGGTGTTTCGCAGCGGCCACCAGCGGGCAAGCCACGCGTTATCAATGCTGGTAAGTGGCTCGGCGAGCTGCTGCTCACCGGTTGCGGTGTTTACCGCCACCAGACGCGCTACTGCCGCATCGTCGAGCTCTGCGATGTCCAGTGGCACATTGTCCAGCCACTCATTAGCGATCAGCAGCCCTCCGATCTCGCCAAGCTGATGCGTCCAGTCGATGTCGGCTGGCAGATCGGGCGGACGTTCTCGCAGCTCCACGCCGGTGAGTTTGGCTCGTTGCGCCAAATTTCCCGGATGGGTGGCCGCGCAGTGGCTCAACTGTGTCAGCAGCTCACCGTTGCCTGCCGCCATGTCCACCACGTCGAGGTGGCTTGGCGAGCCCAGCTCGACATCGAGAAAGCAGATCAGCCGCCACAGAGCCGCCGCAAACGCCTCAGCGACGTGGGGTGAGGTCCGAAAGTGGGCGGCGGGACCGCGCGCGTGAGGCCCGGTGTAGAAACCGGCAGGACCATACAGTGCGGCCTGCATCGCAGTGCGCCAGGGCAACACTGTGCCTCTGTCGCCTCTGTCGATGGTCATCCCAGACAATCTAGGGCAACTTCGTAGAAGTTGCAGTCAAGCCGCTTGTTGGGTGCTGGAGTACGGCTACTGTACTGCGTTATGTGCCAACATCTAAGCACCTGTGATGAGCTTGCCGCGCTGCGTGATCAAGCCGTAGGACCGGTTGGCGTGGTGATGACTATGGGGGCGCTGCATGCTGGGCATGCGGCGCTACTGCGGGCCGCACGGTCGGCCTGCAGCACAGTGATTGCCACAGTGTTCGTGAACCCGCTGCAGTTTGGGCCACAGGAAGACTTGGAGCGCTACCCCCGCACCTTGCAG
>JBBSOC010000132.1:0-2731 GCA_038260095.1 Mycobacteriales bacterium
CTCCCGGCGGTGTGGAAGCGAGTCGGCGCTCGCCACTTCGTTAATCGTTCCCAGGCCGATCGCGACGCCGGTCTGCACGGCGGCCTGGTAGTGCTCGCGCTGGTTGTCTGCGACCATTACCAGCGCCATAGGAACACCCAGACAGCACAGTTCCCAAACCGTGGAACCAGCGGTGGTAATCACCAGATCAGCCCAGTTCATCAGCTCAGCGATCGCTGTAGTTCGGGCGATCGGTGTGACCGTTGAATTGGTAGGGATACGAAGCTCATCGAACACCGATTGCGCGTTATCGGGGGATGCTATTACCCGAATGTTCACCGGTATGACTGTGTCGAGCGTTCGTTGCGTCAGCAGCGTTGCGGCCCCAGCAGAGTCAGTCCCACCACAGATGACCAGCACTCTTTGGGCTCGTCCGTCCCAGCTGCGCTGCCGATAGGTTACGGAACGGCCCGTTAGGAGCTCTGGCCGAACGAGCGCGTAGGCCGGGCCTAGTAAGGCCGTGGCGTTTTCCCAAGCCGAGTAGTCGTAGCCGGGTGCGGACAGATTCTGATTCACTATCAGTTGTGCTGGCAGCGGCCGTGTTGCTTGGTCGTCAATGACGACAATGGGCACCTTCAGGGGCGAGAGATCGGCGGCCTGGATCGTGTAAGAGTCGACAACCACAGCAACCCAGCTGCGCCGCTGAGCTATCCGGGTGAGCTTGGAAACGTCATCGCATTGCACCGCGTTGATGCCGTAACTGGCTGCTAACTGTTTTGTCCACGGCACTGACTCAGAGTCAGCGGCGATGGCGACGTCAGTGCCCCTGGCTACTAGCGGCGCGCCTAAAGCGGTGCACCGGACGAAGTGACCCGCCCCGGAAGCCTTTCCCAAGTCGCAGTAGATACCGATGCGCGGCGGCATAACCTCGGAGGCAGTGGTCATGGGGTTGGTCGGCTCAGCCTTCCTCGAGAGCTTTTTGCTGCACCTTCGCGTTAAGCGCGCGTAGTTCTGGTCTGGACTGCAGCAGCGCAACTAACTCACGCCAGCTAGGCGGCCGGTCCCCGATCTCATCGGCGATTGCGCTGATCAGCTCGGCATCGGACGGCGTATCAATAGTGATGCGTAAGTCGCTACAATCCGGTGAAAAAACCAGGCCTGCTACCCGGTAGAGGTGCGGGTTGGTGTAAATAGCCGAGGTGACGTGTACTCGGTGGACACCTTTGGCCACATGATGGATAATGCGCAGAGTTTGCGCGGAGACCACTTCCACATCCAGCCCGTGCGGCAACGAACGAGTTAGCACAGTGGATAGGTAGTCCACGGAGTCACTAACGGCTTGAAAAGCCGATACCGCTTGGGCGATCACACCCGGATCAACCATGGGGCAGTCAGCGGTTAGTCGCACTACCGTTTCAGCTGGATAGGTGTCCAGCGCTGTGACGAATCGGTCGAGCACGTCGTCTTCACTACCGCGGATACACGCGAGTCCTTCTTCAGCGCAAAACTTGACGATGACGTCGTCTGCGGGTTGTTCTGTGGTTGCCACCACCACGTGGTCGCAGACCCCGGAGAGCTGGGCAGCCCGGGCGACCCACGACAGCACCGGGCGCCCCGCTAGGGGAAGCAGCACCTTTTGAGGTAGCCGCGTTGAGTCCATGCGGGCTTGGATAATAGCGGTCACGCTCATATTCGTAGCCCCTCGAGCGGTGCGATACGGTCAGACGGCAACATGTGCGCAAGGATACAGTTCCGACACTACGTGTATTCGCAAGCCTGCGAAGCACCTGAGAAAGGGTTCGTTCATGCTTTCATGGCAGGATGCTTCGGTGCTTATCACTGGGGGTACTGGCTCATTTGGGAAGGCGTTGATAAAACGTCTACTTGCCGACGGTCAGGTTCGCCGTATCGCTGTGCTCTCCCGCGACGAGCTCAAGCAGTACGAGATGCGGCAGCAGTTTAACGACGACTTACGGCTGCGTTGGTTCATCGGTGATGTTAGAGATGTTGAACGGCTACGCCGTGCTTTCCACGGGGTGGAGTATGTGGTGCATGCCGCGGCACTCAAGCAGGTCGACACGGCTGAATACAACCCGTACGAATACGTCAAAACAAACGTTTTGGGCTCGCAGAACGTGATCGACGCCGCGATTGACGCTGGGGTGAAGCGCGTAGTCGCGCTCTCGACCGATAAGGCCAGCAGCCCGATCAACCTCTATGGCTCTACCAAGCTGTGTGCTGACAAGTTGTTCGTCGCCGGGAACCACTATGCCTCCGGTACCGCGACCCGATTCTCGGTGGTGAGGTACGGGAACGTAGTGGGGAGTCGAGGATCGGTAGTTCCGTTTTTCAAGCGTCTAGTGGCGGAGGGAGCTAGCACGATACCGATCACCGATGAGCGGATGACCCGGTTTTGGATCACACTTCCTCAAGCGGTGCAATTCGTACTGGACTGCTTTGGTCGCATGCGCGGCGGCGAGCTGTATGTCCCCCGGATCCCCAGTATGCGGATTACCGATTTAGCCGCCGCATTGGCGCCAGGAATAGATACCAAGGTCATCGGGATCAGGCCGGGTGAGAAGCTGCATGAGGAAATGATTAGTGAGGGAGACGCTCACCGTACTCGTCGGTTTGCCGATCACTATGTGGTTAAGCCGGTGCTGGCTTCTTGGACTGACTCCAATGGGGACTCTGGCGAAGAGGTATCCGACAGCTTCATATACCGTTCGGACCTCAACGATCAATGGTTGAA
>JBBSOC010000133.1:0-2730 GCA_038260095.1 Mycobacteriales bacterium
GCCGAAGGCGTGTGGCTCACCGACACTGGCTCGGCTAACGGCACCTTCCTCGGGGGAGGAGAACTGGACGGAACCAGGCTCGGCGAGCAGCCGATACAACTACCACCGCACACGATAGTGCGCTGCGGAGGCAGCGTGTTCTGGCTAACCAAAACCGGGCGCGGCCCGGAGCTCGCGGCACAGTCGCCACCGCAGTTAATACCTTTGCTGCCACTGCCTACCTATCCCACGCCCGAAGGAACGCTGGAGCTGCTGCGACCGCCGCGGATCATTGCACCTACAGTGCCACCAACGATCACTTATCCCAACGCCCCTCAGCAGCTGGCGGCACCGTCAACTCCCTGGCTCGGCGTGATCCTCTCGGTCTGTCTACCGCTTGCTTTGAGCGGAGTGCTGTGGTGGTTCATGGGCGAGGAGATGGGTGTGGCCGGCGTTAGCATGCTCGGGTTTATGGCTCTGACTCCCGTGTTGATGCTCACCCAAGTCCTCACCGACCGATGGGGGAGACGCCGCGCCGCGCGAACCGCAAGCGCCACCCATCAAGCTGCCCTCGCCGCCACAGATCAGCGGCTAGCTATCGCGCAGCAGGAGGAGGTTTTCCGCCGCTGTGCCCAGACACCAGACGCACCAGCTCTTGCCGACATCGCCCAAACCCCATCACTGCGGCTTTGGGAACGGCGCCCCAGCAATCCGGATTGGCTGCGCCTGCGCATCGGCCTGGCCACGCTCCCCGCCGAGCTAGTAGTTCATCGCGGCAGCACCACGACGAGCACGCTGGCATCACCCGAACATCCGGCGCTACCGCTGGTCCCTGCAACCATAGAGCTGGGCACAGCTGGCGTATTGGGCATCGCGGGCAGTGGTAGTCAACAGCTCTGCCAATGGCTCCTAGCCCAGCTAGCCACGCTGCACTCACCCGGTGAACTGCGGCTGGCACTGCTCACCGATGCCGATCGCAATCTCTGGAAACCAGCCAGCTGGTTTCCGCACATCCACGGTGACCACGCACCCGACGGTTACGGCATTGCCACCGATGCGGCGAGCCAGCAGGCGCTGGTGTCTTGTCTAGCAACGCTGATCAGGCGTCGGGCGGCCCGCTGCCACGACCGGCCAAACCCAGCACAGCTCTTGGAGCAGCTCGATGAACCTGCTGTGGTGCTGCTCTGCGACTCCACACACCGCCTCGTTGGCCTACCGGGAGGGCGCAGCGTGCTCGATGATGGACCTACGCAGCGGGTGTACACGATCTATCGCAGCGCCGACGCCCGCGCTCTTCCCGGACAATGCCGAGCCACCATCACGCTGCCTTCCCGGCTACAGCTGCACACCGGTAGCGCACTTCGCGCCACTTTGGCCGTTACGGATGCGCCGCAGATTACCGGAATCCTCCCCGAGCTCGTCTCGGTCGCTTGGAGCGACCAACTCAGCAGAGCACTAGCACCGCTACGCGAGCGCACCAGTGCCACCCAAACCCACGCGTTACCGGCTAGCGCGAGTTTTTCGAACCTACTCAGCGCGACTTTCGACCACCCGTCCGACTGCGACTGCAACTATGCCTGCGGCCATGACGACCCGAGCCACTGGTCGCAGGCGCGGCTTGCCGAGCAGATCGCGGCGCGGTGGCGGCAACAGCCAGCGTGCACTGAAGCCGTCATCGGTTTCGACGGCCACGGGCCCGTCAGCATCGACCTCGCCGCCGACGGGCCGCACGCACTCATCGCCGGAACCACCGGCGCGGGCAAGTCAGAGCTGCTACGAACCTGGATAGCTAGTCTCGCGCTACACAACCGGCCCGACGAGCTGAACCTGCTGCTCATCGACTACAAGGGTGGTGCGGCGTTTGCCGAATGCGCCGAGCTCCCGCACGTGGTCGGTCTGGTTACTGACCTAGACGCGGCTCTGACGTCGCGTGTGCTGAGCTCGCTGCACGCCGAGCTGCAACGGCGCGAACGCCAACTCGCCGCCGTCGGCGCCAGCGATTTTAGTGAACTCGGCGAACTTGGCAAACACCGTGCTATCGCACCCGATGCTGGGCTGGCCCGGTTGATCGTCGTCATCGATGAGTTCGCCGCGCTCACTACCGAGCTGCCGGAGTTGGTGACCGGCCTGGTGGACTTGGCCCGACGCGGCCGCTCGCTCGGTGTGCACCTCGTGCTTGCCACGCAGCGACCCGCGGGCGTTGTCTCCGCCGAGATCCGGGCAAACACGGCACTGCGCATCTGTCTGCGAGTCACCGACGCCCAAGACAGCACCGACGTGATCGACACACCCGATGCCGCTCGTATTGATCCAGGAGTGGCCGGGCGGGCCATCATGCGGCGGCAAGGCCAGCTAGTTCCGATGCAGGTAGCGCACGTCAGCCACCCGTGGCTTCCCCCACTGGCGGAGCCACGCGACGCTCGGAGAGTCGATATCCACGCGATCTCATGGCATACCCCTCGAGCCGTTACGGCTCCACCGATCAGCGGAGCCAGCACGCACTCCGGCACGGCCGCAAGGCGAGCTATTAGCGCGCTGCACTATCTGGTGCAGACCATCCGGCTCGCGGCGAGCCGAGCGCAGTTGCGGCACTCAGCGCCGCCATGGCTTCCCCCGCTGGCTGAACGGCTGACTCTGACCGAGCTAAAAAGCATAGAAAATCTCTGCCCCGCTGACGGTGCGGCGGTGGGTCTGCACGACATTCCACATGAGCAGCGGCAACGGCCGTTCTCCATTCAGCTCGTCACGGCC
>JBBSOC010000134.1:0-2698 GCA_038260095.1 Mycobacteriales bacterium
CCTAGAAGCTCGACTGGCCCACTAGGACATTCGCATGTTGGCTATGCTCGTCATGCTCGTCATACGCACGTGGTGAACGTGAGACTGAACGACGAGGAATGCCATGGCACGAGACTGTAGCGGAAACTGTAGCGCAGCGTCCACCCGGGCAGTAGGTTTAGATGCCGGACTGACAGCTTAGTTGTTAGTCCGCTGAAAAAACTCGATAGCGCCACTGATGGCGCTTCAATGTTTCCCACCATCACATAGCCGGCATGGGCCCAATGCGGATTACATAATCGTTTTGACTTTGCGCTAATGCCAGGCAAAGCACTGAGGCCAATCGTTAGAGTGGTACAGGTGACTGCCAGCCTATGTGTGCCCACGAGCAGCGGTACATCCACATCGTCGATAAAAGAGCTGGAGTTGATTGAGCCGGGGCTGGTTGATTATCGAGTGGCCTGGCAATGGCAACGTCAGCTGCACGCACAGCGCAGAGCAGATGCTCGCGGCGACACCGTGATGCTGCTGGAACATCCCAGCGTGTACACCGCCGGAAAACGCACCCTCGATTCCGACCGTCCCCGGAACGGCAGCGAGGTAGTCGAGGTAGACCGAGGCGGCAAGATCACCTGGCATGGACCTGGCCAGCTCATCGGTTACCCCATCCTACGACTACCCCAGCCGTTAGACGTCGTGGCCTACATTCGTCGCATAGAACAGCTACTCATCAACACGTGTGCCCAACTGGGGTTGGCTACTATGCTCATCGATGGCCGCACCGGAGTATGGGTTCCAGCCGATGATCGCGGCCCAGCTCGCAAGGTTGCCGCTATCGGGGTGCGGGTGAGCTACCGGGTGACGCTGCACGGCTTCGCGTTGAATTGCAGCCCGAATCTCGCGGCATTTGACACCATAGTGCCGTGTGGTCTGGCTGATGCTGGCGTGACATCGCTGAGTGCGGAGCTGGGCCGAACTGTGACCGTCGGAGACGTACTACCCGTGGTTCGGCCACAGCTTGGGACACTGTGTGACCCACGGCCGGTCCTGAACCCGACCCGAGCATGACGCTAACTCCGCAGCTGCCCGCCAACCTGGAGTTGGTGACGCGTTACGCACATTTGGCCAGCCAACCGCACGCCAGCTTGATCAGCCACGCCAGTAGCGGAGCACAGGTACCCACGGTGGTCCGGATCGCGCCATACGCCGGCCGTTTTGTGGCACAGATGCCGATCAGCTCCGGCAAAGTCGAGCGGATCGCCCACAACCGCGAAGTGTTGCTGGCGCCATGCGAGAGTAACGGCAAACTACTCAGCGACCCCATCCCGGCGATAGCTCGGCTGATGGCGCCTGAGGAGCTGATAGTTGTTTCAGTAGCGCTGACGGCGAAATACGGCTGGTGGTTCCGGGCCTTAGCAGTTGCTTACCGCCTGGGCCGGCTGCTGCGGTTAGATCGGGCACGACACGTCGGCGTGGAGCTCACTTTGCGCTAGCCCGGCCACCGCCCGAACGCCGGTTGCAGTTCCAGACGCGCTTCGCGGCGGCCACAACTCTTCCAGGACCTTCCTGTCTATGTGGCTGCTGGTCGACAGTAGCCGCCTGAGTGGCCCCGGATCGAGGCGGAGCGTTGTGGCTCACTGAGATACACAGTGCCGATCGCTCCGCAAGGTGCCGTTCGTATACGTCGGGCAAAGTAGGGCTGAGCTCGATCCAGGTGCCGTCGCCGTATTCAACCCGCGTGTGACTGAACTCTCGCCGCGGGTAGGCCATCTCTTCGGAGAAGATATCCACGACCCGAACCTGGAGCTGCTGATGCCGTCTGATGAAGTCTCGTAATCCACAGATATCGAGTGCAACAATCGCATCGCCCGTTTTTAGGGAAGCACCGATATACCCGCTACCTCCTGTCTGGCGCCCCGATATGACCATGGAGTCTTGCAACAAATCTCGATCGTTCAGCGTCTGATACAGCGCAGCGAATCCGATCTGAAAATTGTTGAGGGCACAAACCAGCTCGAGCCGCTCCACGTCCGTCAGACCGCAGTCAGGAAAATCTCACGGCCGCCAGTATCCCCGTGATGCCTTGGAATCGGGATTCGATGTTATACGTATCGGGGTGATCGTGGGCTCTACAGGCTCTGGGACAGCTTCACGTGCGACCATGCTCGACAGCCTGCCATCGTAGGGCCATAGATCTGTGTGCCATTGAACTTGTCCACGTTCAGCGGTATTCAGGGCAGCTCGCTGTATACGATCAGCGGATTTCGGCGTTCCGTTATCGCCTTGGTCCAGCACGTATCCCCAGTAACGGCCCAGTCGGCCGCTGCCGTTCCTGAACGCGTGAACCAGATTTACTGCTCCGGCGATGGTAAGACCAATCCGGCGCATGGCGCGAGCGTCGTTAAGTCGAGGATTCTCGGCAGAAATCTGTGCAGACTGCCATGCACGCTCCAGCAGCGGAATTTTGTCCTTTGGGGCGGGCGAGAGCAGCGAGATATCCCAGCTGTTCGAATTACCGGGGTCGTGATATCGGTCCGCCCATACAAAGCCGTCGTAAAAACCGTGATTAACAGGATTCAGCCCGCGCAACAACGCGTTCCAGCGCGGCAACTGGGCAACAAACTCCTGAGGCGTCGTATCGAGCACCCACTGCCGTCGCAAGCGCGGAGTCGCGAGCATGTGATGCCACTTCATTGTGCGTAGATCCACGACCGCTTGC
>JBBSOC010000135.1:0-2410 GCA_038260095.1 Mycobacteriales bacterium
CCCATCACAGCTAGCTGCGCGGTAGGCCAGCCAAGGTTGATATCGGCTCCCAAATGCTTGGAACCCATCACGTCGTAGGCGCCTCCGTAAGCCTTACGCGTGATGATGGTGATCTTTGGCACGGTAGCTTCAGCGTAGGCATACAGCAGCTTGGCGCCGCGCCGAATGATCCCGTTCCATTCCTGGCCTTTGCCGGGTAAGAAACCAGGGACGTCTACTAATGTCACGATGGGTATGCCGAACGCATCGCAGGTACGGACGAATCGCGCAGCTTTCTCCGCGGCATCGATGTTAAGACAACCGGCTAGGCGCAGCGGCTGGTTTGCCACGATGCCGATGGGGCTTCCGTCGATCCGCCCAAAGCCGCAGATGATGTTGCGAGCGAACAGCTCGTGGACCTGGCATAGCTCGCTGTCATCTACTATCCGCTTTATGACGCTGAGCATGTCGTAGGGTTGCTGCGGCGAGTCGGGGATGACTGTGTTCAGCTCAATATCTGTAGCATTGAGTTCGATATCATTCCGTTGGGCAGCTAATTCCCCAGCTAAATGCATGGAGCGGATACTCGACTCGGGGCCTGCCAGCGCCGCTCGGTTGTTGTTCGGCAAGTAGGACAACAACCGCTTAACGTAGGCGATCGCATCGGCTTCGTCGCGCGCTAGATAGTGCGCGTTACCCGACTTGCTGTTGTGCGTACGGGCGCCCCCCAGCTCCTCAAAACTTACGTCCTCGCCGGTCACGGCTTTGAGTACATTGGGCCCTGTGATGAACATGTGTGAGGTCTTGTCCACCATGACGGTGAAGTCGGTGATGGCCGGCGAGTACACCGCTCCGCCGGCACATGGCCCCATGACGAGCGAAATCTGCGGCACCACGCCGGAGAGTGCTACGTTGCGCCGAAAAATCTCCCCGTAGGCGGCTAGCGCCACGATGCCTTCTTGAATCCGCGCGCCACCAGAGTCATTAATTCCGATGATCGGGCACCCGATTTTTGCGGCAAGATCCATCAGCTTCGCAATTTTCGCCCCGAATACCTCACCGAGCGAACCACCGAACACGGTGAAATCCTGTGCGAAGACACAGACATCCCGACCGTTGACACTGCCATATCCGGTGATGACCCCATCGCCGTACGGACGGTAATCTCCCGCACCAAACGCTGTGCTGCGGCGGCGCGCGAGCTCATCGAGTTCAGTGAAGGACCCAGCATCAAGGAGCAACCCAAGACGCTCACGAGCGGTCAGCTTGCCTCGTTCATGCTGCTTCTCGACTGCGTTCCCTGAACCGGCGTGGCGCGCCTTCCGGCGACGTTCATGTAGTCCGGCAAGTTTGTCGGCAGTGGTATTTCCATCCGGCTCGTCCTGAATAGCTGGCAGAACCGGGTGTGCGGGTAGGGCGTTATCAGACATGCTGTGCAGGCTAGCCTGCTTGTGTGGTCAGCTCTGCATTCCGACTCGATCGTTGCCCGCTAGATGAAGCAGCCCTACGTAGCGCGCTCGGCGTGCCGAACCGCGCCCCGCTGTGGCGGAAACTCGACGTAGTTGCTTCCACCGCTTCCACCAATGCCGATGTTGCCGCCGCTGCCGCGGACGGGGTCGAGGAAGGTTTGGTGCTGATAGCTGAGCGTCAGCAAGCGGGGAAAGGCCGCCACGATCGTGAATGGATCTCTCCACCGCACGCGGGTCTGGAGTTCAGCGTGTTGTTACGCCCGCGGCTTCCCATGCGCTGCTGGGGCTGGCTTCCGCTGCTCGTTGGTGTAGCGCTCGCGCAGACACTGGACGCATACTGCCCGACGCCGGTGCAGCTCAAGTGGCCTAACGATCTGCTGTTGGGTGTCTCACCGCGCAAGGCCGCGGGAATTTTGGCCACTGTGGTGCCCAAGCCTGACCCGGCAATCGTGGTCGGGATCGGTATCAACGTCAACACCGAGCCCGCTGAGCTACCGAGTGTCCAGGCTACGTCCCTGGGCATCGAATCTGGCCAAACTGTGGACCGGGCTGCCGTACTGCTTGATCTGTTGTCCGAGCTAGAAGCGCGGTACGAGCGTTGGCAGCGCCACGACGGCGATGCTGACGCATGCGGAATTCGGGAAGTTTATCGGCAGCGCTGTCACACCTTGGGCAAGCGGGTAACGCTGCGGCTTTTGAACGGCTCCAGTCTGGTTGGGCAGGCCATTGACGTCGACGATACGGGTCGACTCGTGGTGGCGACCGATTCCGGCTTGGTACCGATAGCGGCTGGCGATGTGATCAAGGTTGGTTGACCTCTAAGAGGGTGTTTTGAAACTTAGGGTGGTGGGGTGTTTCGTGCGAGTCGCCGTGACATGAGCATGATCATTGCGATGTAGGTGATGGTTTCGTGGGTGGCGGGTAGGCGTTCGTAGTCACGGACGCATCGTCGGTAGCCCAGC
>JBBSOC010000136.1:0-2215 GCA_038260095.1 Mycobacteriales bacterium
ACGCGCTGCTCAGAGCCGAGCGCCGCGAGCCGAGTCCGCACCGACCGCGCACCGCCCAACAACCGCTCGAGGAAACCCCCAGCCCTGGTCAGCAGCGGCAACGCCAGGCGCCCTGCCGGCCCCCACTGATTCACCAGCTGGCCTACCATGCCCGTATCGACTGCGGTTCTCGGTGAAGCGGGGCCCGCGGCTGGCCGGAGATACGGCTCGAGCCGATCGCCCAGACGAAGCCTGGCTGAGCCCGGCGGGTTAATCGCCGCAAGCCAACCTCCGGCCAGCATGACCGCGCCCAGTACAACCACCAACAGGGTCACGTCAATACCCGCCGTTCTTGAGGTAGCTGACCAATGCGCAGCATCAGCCGGTAGGCAAGAAAGCTCAGGCCCGCCCCAACCGCAAGCAGAAACCTGCCGGAGGTTGAGTCGTAAGCCTCCAACGTTGTGGCCTGAGTCGAAAGCAACAACAGCACGACCCACGGCGACGCCACCGCCAATCGGGCGGCATTCACCGTCCAGCCCTGCCTGGTCTCTAGCTCAGCTCGAGTGCGTGAGTCCTCGCGTAGGAACGCCGACAGTGTACGTAGTAACCGCCCTAAATCGGTACCGCCCACCTCGCGGGCCAATCGAAGCGATTCACATACTCGATCACCGATCGGGTCGCTCAGTTCATCCTTGAGATCGTCCAAGCTTTCAGCGAAACGCCCCGTAACCCGATAGTCGGCGGCGAACGTGCTGAAAGCGGGCCGCAACGGCTCGGGTCCGCGCGTAGCCAACGCCGCCACGGCCTCGGGTAGCGACAGACCGGCCCGCACTCCCGAGGCAAGGTTGTCGACCACCTCCGGCCAGACATCTCGCAGCTCCCGCAGCCGACGGTTCCGCATCCCCCGCACCGCTGCGATCGGTGCCAGGAAGCCAAAGATTCCAAAGCACACCGCCACCGAAATGCTGCGGGTCAGCACCACAACCAAAAATGTTGCCGCCAACGCGGCACCCACCTGCACCGCGAGTAGCTGCCACGCTGAAACACCACGCACTTCGGCTTGGCGCAACAGCTGCTCGCGACGTCGCACCCACCGTGTCACCAAGGACACGGCCTCCGGCGGCTTCGTCCGGGTTCCCGTATAACCAAGCCACATCAGCAGCCCGCCGAGGCCCACGAGTAGACCCAAAAACAGCCCCACGGTTAATCACCTGCTCCTGGCGCGAAGGCCGGCTCAAGAACCGTCGCGGCCGCTCTGGCCTGGCTTCTGACAGCTGGGGACTCACCCGAATCGTGGGCGTGGGTCGAGCGGCGGCTGCGCTCGGGGGCAGCACCTTGGGCAAGCAGCGCGGCAAGATCATAGCCGGCATAGCCGAATCGCTGTGGGTGCGGCGGGAATCCCCCCGCCCGCACGAGCGCACCCCGGGATGTGATGAAAATGTCAGCAGTCTCGATGATCTGACCCTCAACTCGGCCCGGTAACGCAACAATTTCCGTCACACGGCGGCGCCCGGATGCCTCTAACGCCACATGCACGATCAGGTCGACACTCGTTGCCACAGTCGGCACCACAAAACTCGCTGAGATGTTTTCTCCAGCCAGCAACGGCAGGGTGCACAGCTTAGTCACGGCCTCACGCGCGGAGTTGGCATGCAGCGAACACATGCCGGGTAGGCCGCTGTTGAGCGCGATCAGCATGTCCAGCGCCTCAGCCTGCCGAACCTCACCGACCAGGATCCGAGATGGACGCATCCGCAACGCCTCGACCACTAATCGGCGGAGTGGGATCTCGCCGGCGCCTTCCAGGTTCGGCTGCCGCGTCTGCATGGCGACCCAATCGGGCAGGCCAAGCTGCAGCTCGAACACTTCTTCGCAGCTCACCACACGCTGGGTGGCTGGAATCGCCGAGGCAAGGCAACTCAGCATCGTGGTCTTCCCCGCCTGAGTCCCACCCGCCACGATGATGTTGAGTCCGGCAGCCACGGCAGCTTCCAGGAATCGGCTCGCCGCTGGAGTCAAGGTTCTCAAAGCAACGAGCTGGTCCAGGGTGTGCGCACGAAGCACAAATTTGCGGATGTTCACTGCCCAGTGCTCACGGGTGATGTCGGGGATTACCACATGCAGACGGGAACCATCCGGAAGCGTCGCATCCACAAATGGGGTAGAAAGATCCACCCGGCGGCCGCTGTATTTGAGCATCCGCTCCACCAGGTCCTTGATGTGTTCGGTGGACAGG
>JBBSOC010000137.1:0-2142 GCA_038260095.1 Mycobacteriales bacterium
CCGGCAATCGGCTTACCCGAACCGAGAAACATTTTCACAGCCTCATCCCGAAACTCGGGAGTATATACTTTACGCTTCACAAGAACCTCCAGACAAGAAACTTTAGCGGACACACCGTCTGGAAAACCCAACACACCTCACGGTTCCGCTACGACCGGGATGGCTGGTCGGCCGCAGCCGATCGGGTCGGCTACCTGGCTCGACTACCACGCCCGGTTCCGCCCCCGTTGCTGACCCAGAGCGCTGGTACCGGTGCGCAGCCGGATGTTGCGTATGCCAGAAAGGCGTGGCAACGCGCACGTTGGCAATAAATTGCTCTGAGTGCTAAAGTAACTCCCGCGGGAACTCCTCGGATCTCCTGCACAGCCTCAGAGCCCGCCCTGCGGGCTCTTTGTGCATCTAGCGGAAGTCTTGTTCCCACAGATGCTGCTGCCCCTGGCCCTTTGTTGATGGAAACCAGCAGAGCTGATGATGCACCCGCGGCCCCAATCTGTTCCACATAGCAATCTTCGCCTTGCGGGACCGATCATCGGTCTCCTGGTGGGTGAACGCTCGCCGATACAGAAAAGTGATCACGTCAGCGGCTTGGACTAGGCGGCTAGCGTGGCTCGGAGCGAAATGCAACGTGTCGACGATTCGGTTTAGCTTGCGGTGTCGGTATCCGGTGGTGCCTACTTCCCGATAGCTCGACAAATCAGCACGGTGTCTAGCCTGGCCCTCTACCTCATCGGCGATCACCAGCGCATAATCGCCGAGACTGGTGACACACTCGTCTACCCGCTCCAAAAGGTGCTGCAGCACCACCGTATGAGCCGGGTCAGGCACACCGTAGCGAGCACGCTGACCCACCACGTCCATGGCACGGGCGATCACCCTGACATCCCGCGCGGCGGCCGCCTCGATAACATCATCGAATACGCCGACCCGCGCACGAACCGGCACTCCTTTCCACGCCCCGCCAGCATGGAAAATCTCGTGCCCGTGAAGCTCCACTCCGACATCCAAGTCATAGGCCTTCGCTGCAGCAGTCGCAACTCGGTTGAGCTCATCGGTCAACGTGACCGCTTCCGGCCCATCGACCAACAAAGCCGCCATGGCGAACCAGTCATCAGTGTAAGATTCGTCCACGTACGTAAGCAGCACAAGCAGAGCCTACGGCGCTTGGTTCTTGTTGTCGCTAGGTGATTCACTTCGAGCAGTGGTGAAAGTATTTGGTCACGCCGACATCGGACAAAAACCCAAGCGTTTTCCCAGTTCAAACTGGTGGAGCTGAGGGGACTCGAACCCCTGACCCTCACACTGCCAGAAACTTGCGGAAACATGTTTGCGCAGGAAAACCCTGACAGCGGCCCCTGAAATAACGTGCTCTGATTGCCCGGATGTCGTCGCGGTTGTCGTCAGATGACACTACCCTTTTTGCCTTGCAAACCTACGCCTGTATACGAGGATGGACGTTATGTCATGGGAGGAAATTAATGCCATTGGTTCAGTGGTCGGCGGCATTTCGACTGCACTTGCCTTCGGCGGGACCTTGCTGGTTTTGCGTAGGGATGGGCGACAGATCCGTGAAGCTAACGAACGCCGGGATGCTGAGCGGCGAGACGATGAAAGCCGCCAGGCAAGGTTGGTAGTTGCAAACCTAGATCAGAATCCAGATCAGGCGAACGGAGATGGCTCCTCGGTTTACGTGCGAGTTCACAATCACAGCGATGAACCGATTTGGGACGTCCAAGTACCTCTTCCCGATCGCGAACACATGCCACTGTTGTATGAGCGCGTGGACCCTCTCGCTTCAGAGCTCAACGGATGGCTCGATGCACCATCTGACTGGTATCTGCGGCATGTGGGTCCCGGGTGTCCGAGTATGCCTTACTGGATTCCACTCGATGTTTTTTTCGTCGACAATGCAGGTCGGCGATGGCGTCGTTCGGGGCGCGGAACACCTGAGCGTTTGACAGATGACCAGGACCTGAAGCTCTAGCAGAAGATAGCTAAGGCTCCCTAGTGGTTCCGCGCGGAAGTGTCTTGAATGTGGGTCAGGCGGTGTGCTTGGCGTCGTAGACCCACTTGAACGGCGTGGCGGTGGCGCTGTGGTGGTTGATGAAGTTCATCATCTTTGCTACCAGGTCCTCGCGTGAGTCG
>JBBSOC010000138.1:0-2025 GCA_038260095.1 Mycobacteriales bacterium
GACAAACACCTACACGTGGGCAATGATGGCACCAGAACTCCTGGTCAGATCGGGTCTCAACAACCATCGATCTACCAGGAGTTCTCCAACACCCAAAGCCACCACACCGCCCAACCATCCAGTTTCAAAACACGCTCTTAGTGACACCCATGCGATCGCCGACCTCTTGTTGTGTCAGACCGTAGCTGCGTCGGATTTCAGCTAGACGATGGCCACGAACTGTAGCGAGCAGTTCCTGCTTACCCGCTTCAACAGCTTCTTCACCGCCAGCACGTTTAACGTGTGCAGCACGGATATTTTTCCATCGCACATAGCTGGTCATTGCTGATCCTCCTGTTCTGCCTGCCGTTGTTTCAGATAGGCCTTATAGCGTTGTTCAGCAAGTGGGATAGCGCTCCGATACCAAGCATTCCACTCACCGGCTTTATCTCCCGCAGCTAACAAAATACTGGACCGCCAAGGATCGAAAACGAACAGAATCCGTACCGTTCCTGGGCGCAGTTCTTTCAGATTCTGAATCTTTGAGCCGATAAGGGTGTCCACCAGCGGCCGCCCCAGATTCGGGCCGCCTTCGGCGAGGGCATACACGGAGGGTAGAGGCTGAGGAAATATCAGACCAGAGAGGGCTCGCGGCACTGCTCCGATCAAAGCGCGGTTGCTAGACTTTTGCAGTGGCAGCTGGCTTCAATAGCGTCATGACTTTTGGATTCGACGCCACGACGCAAGCCATGATGCAGACAAACGAGGCCAACTGGGACGCGAGAACTCAGGTGCACGTCGCCAGTAAGTTCTACGGCCTGGACGGAACGATGGACGCGTTCGACTGGTTCACCGAGTTCGAGTGGGAGGACCTCGGGGAGCTGAACGGGCGTGACGTGCTGCACCTGCAGTGCCATCTCGGTACGGAGACCATTGCCTTCGCCCGCAAGGGTGCTCACACAGTTGGCCTGGATTTCTCCAGCGAGGCAATAACTCAGGCGAAGCGGATCGCCGAGAAGGCTGGAGTGGAAGTCGAGTACGTGAAGTCCAACGTCTACGACGCGGTGGAGGTCCTTGGCGGCGGCCGGTTCGACGTGGTCTACACGGGCAAAGGCGCCCTGGACCACCTGCCCGACATGAACCGCTGGGCAGCGCTGGTGGCTGAGTTACTGCGGCCGGGCGGTCACCTGTATCTGGTGGAGTTTCATCCCATGCTGAACGCGCTTGGCCCCGAGCCGCAGGAGGCTGGCAAAGGGCTGCTGTTGCGCCACGACTATCTGGAAGGCCGCGGCGCCGATGAGAATGACGTGGCATACACCTATACCGATGGTCCAGCTCTACGGGGAGAGACAGTGAGCTACCAATGGGTTCACAGTCTTGGAGAGGTCATCAGCGTTCTGGCCGACGCGGGTTTACGCATCACCAAGTTGCGGGAAACAGAGCTGCTCCCATGGCGATGCTGGGAGCGGATGATCCCAGCAGGCAATGGGTGGTGGCGGCTTCCTGACGCCGAACCACGGGTGCCGCTGCTGTATGCGTTGCGTGCCAACAAATCGGGATGAGCCTTCAGAGTCCGACCCTCAGCACTGCACGGTGTCTTCGAGGAGCCGGCGGGTTAGCGCTACCGCCTCTTCGGGGCTGCTAGCGACATGAAGCAGCCCGCGCCCGATCCGCTGGAGGAACTGGCGCGCTTCATCATCTTCGGTGAGCAGAACCACTTGTTTCTTCGCTTTTAACGCCAAGGCGATTTCTGAAAGCGTCCCGCCCTCGGCGTTGCCGCAGGCGATTACGACGTCGCTGGACAACACATTGATGTAGTTGCGGGCGCTACCCATTCCAGTCACGATGGCAACGTCCACTCCGTCGGATGCTTCTGCCGCATCGGATTCAGGCATGACTCCGATCACTAGATGGTTGATTCCAAGGGGTGTTGTCGGTGTGGCTGCTGGGGTTTGAGGGCGGGGGTGTCCAGGATCGGCGTTGTTAACCCAATGTCGAATTTTGGAGACCCGTCATGGACGTCGATTTGGACACCCTCGCTACTGC
>JBBSOC010000139.1:0-1971 GCA_038260095.1 Mycobacteriales bacterium
ACCGCCGATCGAGCTGGATCCGGCGGCAGCCGCGGCTCTTGGTCTTGCGGCGCGATTGTGGCAGAACGCGAGTTTGAGCTCAGCTGCTACTTCTGGTTTACGCAAATTGCGAGCCGCCGGGGCGTTCGGTGAAATTGTGCAGCCGGGCGAAGGAGTTCTATCGCGTACGGTGGAGCTTGCTCCCGTGGCACGTCATGAGCCAACGCTTGAATCGTTTCTCACCGCGGCACGCGAGCACAGAGTGGCGCGGTTTAGCTATCGGCAGACTGTTCAGCATGCATCAGGCGATTCGTCGGTTACTCCAGATCGCGACAATAAGCTGGTATGGCGAGAGCTTCAGGTGTGGGGCGCGGTGGCATGGCGGGGTCGTTGGTATGTGGTTGGCCACGACCTGCACCGGAACGCTCCACGCTGTTTCCGGCTCTCTCGCGTGAATTCGCAGGTAGCGCTGATTGGCAAGCCCGATGCCTACATTGTTCCTGACAACGTGGACCTACTCTCCCATGTAGTGCGGTTTGCACCAGTCGAGCGTTGCAATCTCGCATACGTCAGAGTCTCCCGCCATGGTGCGGCAGGTTTGCGCCGCTACGCGGAGTCGGTCACGCAAGAGCCAGGAGAGGACGCTACTGCCACCGATGTGCTCACGCTGCGCTACGAGCGCTGTGACTGGTTCGCGACACGCTTAACCAGTTACGGTGCTTCCGTTACGGTGCTTGAGCCTCCGGAGTTACGTGAGGCTGTCATAGCGAGACTGCGTGCGCTGGCTGACGAACCGCCTGGGTACGGCAATCGGCAGCTTGTCGGAATCAGCAACGAGGCGGCGGGAAGCATTGAATGAGCCCAGATGATCGGCTGAGCCGGCTGCTGCTGCTTGTGCCATACTTTCTCGCTCGACCCGGGATGCGACTAGTCGCAGCCGCGACTGAGCTAGAAGTCAGCGAGTCTCAGCTTCGCGAAGACCTGCAACTGCTGTTCATGTGCGGACTCCCAGGATATGGCCCTGGCGATTTGATCGACATGACCATCGTTGATGATGCGGTCACCATTACCTACGATGCTGGAATCAGTCGACCCTTGCGTTTAACCGGGGACGAGGCGACAGCGCTGGTTGTGGCGTTGCGGGCCTTGGCTGATGTGCCAGGGTTGGCGGCGAAAGATGTCGTACTGCGCGCTCTAGCAACTTTGGAAGCCGCGGCTGGGCTCAGCGCTACCCCAATGGTGAGTGTGGCGCCAAGTCACACGGACGAGAACACCATGCAGGTCGTGGGCGGGGCGCTGGAGCGAGGACGCGTGCTGCGTCTGCGCTACTACACCGCCGGGCGGGATGTGATCTCTGACCGCACGGTGGATCCCATCCGCCTCTTGTTGGTTTCGGGTACGGCCTACCTGCAGGCATGGTGCCGCGACACTGAAGCTGAGCGATTGTTTCGGCTTGACCGTATGGAGCGAGCGGAGGAACTCACCACGCCAGCCGTGTCTCATGAGCCGACTGGGCAGCCGCGCTTTAGCGACGGGGTCTTCGCTCCGGCGGCCGATGCGACGCTGGTGAGGCTGCGCGTCGGCCCCGCTTCGCGATGGATAGCCGAGTACTACCCCTGCGAACATGTGCGTTCGGACGGAACTGACCGCTGGGTCATCTCGCTGCTCGCGAATAATCTGGGCTGGGCGCGCCGCCTAGTGATGGGATGCGGTCCGGATGTAGAGGTACTGAGTCCGATAGAGCTCGCCGACGATGTTCGCCAGCATGCCCGTGCCGCACTGGCACAGTACACAGGTTAGGCTGGGGCAGTAGTAGGAAATGCGCAGCCGTTACCGAAGGGCAGACCCACCATGGGGATCAAGCCGTGGCACATCATTGTTCTGGTTGTCGTTATATTGGTGTTGTTCGGCGCCAAGCGGCTACCAGACGGCGCCCGCGCTATCGGGCGTTCGCTGCGCATTTTTAAATCAGAAACCAAAGGTCTGATGGAA
>JBBSOC010000140.1:0-1881 GCA_038260095.1 Mycobacteriales bacterium
GGCAATCTCCCGACTCGATCGGGAGCCTGTGCTTATGACAGCGCGAAGTACACGGGCTACACTGGTTTCACGTGGAACACGGTTGACATGGTGAAGGAGGTGTTTCGGTGGCATCCTACAGCCGAACCGAGGTTGCGATCCTGAACGAAGCTGGTGCGCAGCAGGGTGCAGCGGCTGCGCGCACCCAGATCAGCGCGATTCAGCGGTCGTTGAAGTTGTAGTGGATTGTACAACGATACCATACGCTCTGAGGAGGAAAGAGTATGAATGCACCAAGTAACGTATCAACCATCGATACGCAAACAGCGTGGGGAACTGCTGGAACTGAAGCTGCCAGCGCGCCGGCTCCGGTCGTTTCTTTCACGCCAGTTGTGCTGTCGGTGCCGAGTCGCGGCGTGGATATGTCCCTGCGCGTTTCCGCGCCTGCCACGGGACACGGCCTCCCGATCATTGTCTTCTCACACGGCAACGGACAGTCGATGTATGGGTACGGGCCGCTGGCCCATTTCTGGGCGGCGCACGGCTTTGTCGTGATCCAACCTACCCACCTCGACTCGCGGACGCTCCGCCTCGGTCAGGACGATCCCCGGCGCTCCTTGCTGTGGCGCTCCCGCGTTGAGGATGTGAAGCGCGTCCTCGATCAGCTCGACGGTATCGAAGAGGCGGTTCCCGTAATCACGGGGCGCCTCGACCGCAGCCGCATCGCGGTAGCCGGGCACTCGTGGGGCGGGCAGACGGCGAGTATGCTATTGGGCGCGCGGCATCCCAATCCCGAGGATGGATCGGTTGTGAACATGTTCGATGACCGCGTCAAGGCGGGCGTGCTGTTTGCCGTGCCTGGTCAGGGCGGCAATGACCTGAGCCCATTCGCGGCCAAGCATTTTCCGTTCATGCACCCCGACTTCTCCCACATGACAACGCCAACGCTGGTGGTCGCCGGCGACCACGATTATGGTCGTATGACGACGCGCGGCCCCGACTGGTGGGCGGATGCGTACGTGATGAGCCCGGGTCCCAAGTGCGTATTTACCGTGTGGGGAGGCGAGCACGCATTTGGCGGCATTCCGGGCTACGAAGCGGCCGAGACGACAGACGAGAATCCTGATCGCGTCGCTGCGGTTCAACGGCTGTCCTGGGCCTACCTCCGCAGCACACTCGACCCCAATGACCAGGCCTGGCCACGAGCCGTAGCGGCACTGTCGGAGAGCGACAATCCACAGGGTCGGGTTGCATGCAAATGATTGGAGCAACGTACGGCTACAGCAACAAGGATCCTTCACCGTACGAGCACAGAGTACAAAAAATCGTAACGAGGCGATACCGATCGCAGAGCAGCAACGACGAACTATCCACAGCGATCCAAAGCCAACAATTTCCACAAGGAGAAGAATGATGTTTGCTATGATGTCTATCCGAAGCTCACTCTTAACCGGGACACTGCTGCTTGTCCTCAGTGCCTGCGGCCAGTTCGCATCCCCGCAAACCGCTGCTCCGCCCGCGACGCAGCCATCCACGCCAGCGGCGACCGCGCCTGCCGCGGTTGCCGCTGGCATGGAGCAGCCTGCCCCCGCGCAGCAGCCGACAGCCACGCAGCCGCCCACGCCAGCGGCGACCGTAACTGCTGCGGTTGCCACCGCTGAGGACGCGGTCACGCACGCCGAGAACGACCGCGTTCCCCAAGGCGCGGCCTGGACGCAGCACTACTTTCCGTCCTCGGACGGCTCCAACGTTGAACTGCACGCCGATGTGCTTCTGCCCGAAGGACTGGCCGCAGGTGAGCAGGTGCCGGTGATTCTGGTGGTCGGGCCGTACTTGGGGCACTCCGGTCAAGAGGCACTGGGAAACTACGCGCACACCGGCCCCTCCGACCGCTTCAATGAC
>JBBSOC010000141.1:0-1855 GCA_038260095.1 Mycobacteriales bacterium
CGTTCAAAAGCCGCCGCCACCAGCACCGTTCGTTTGCCCTCTCGCAGGTCGTCGCCGGCTGGCTTTCCGGTTTTTGCTGGGTCGCCAAAGATGCCGAGCACATCGTCGCGGAGCTGAAACGCTTCGCCGAGCGGAATGCCATATTTGGTGTAGGCGCGCATAGTGTCTTGGCTGCCAGCAGCCAGCGCGGCACCCAAGTGAAGCGGGCGTTCGATGGTGTATTTCGCTGATTTGAACACCGCAACTTGCCTGGCGCGAGCCACGCAATGATCGCCATACGCCTGGCTTGCCAAATCGAGATACTGGCCCGCCATCAGCTCCGTGCGCATCCGTTCAAAGATCGGCCATGCGGCAGACAACTGGCTATCGCTAAAGCCTGACCCACGCAGTAGCTCGTCGGCCCAGGCTAACGCGAAGTCACCCAGCAAGATGGCCACTGCCACACCGTGGGAGTCGGCGTCGCCTCGTCCGAAGCCTTCGCGGTGCAGCGCCGCGAAACGTCGATGCATCGCGGGCTTACCCCGGCGAGTGAGCGAGCCGTCCATAACGTCGTCGTGGATCAGCGCACACGCCTGGATCAGCTCTAGACTTGCCGCGGCCGCCACGGCCGCCTCGCGGTCGATATCTCCACCACCAGCGCCACGCCAGCCCCAGTAGGCAAACGTTGGTCGCAGGCGCTTTCCGCCACTAAGTACGAGCTGGGAAAGTTCTTCTATGACTGAGGGCAGTTCGCCGCTGATGTTCGCGAGTTGTTGTGCACGCAGCGCGAAAAAGCTGCGTAGTGCTGACTGGACATCGCTACGTATGTTGGCCTGCTGCGCTGAGAGCTCCACGTTGGCACGCTAACCTATTGTCCGTCTGCATAGGTCAACGCCTATTGAGCCGCCTATCCACTCGTTGGTACGCCCGCGAGGATGAGGAGCATATTTTCGTGGGTTTAGGTGCTGCCTCTGTTATGCCTGGTAAACAGGCTAGCGTCGCGGACCTGATCAATGCTCCGCGCCCGAGTGTTTCGTTTGAGTTCTTTCCGCCGAAAACCGATGCCGGGGAGACAACGTTGTGGCAAACGATCCGCGAGCTGGAATCTCTGAATCCGTCTTTTGTGTCCATCACCTATGGCGCGGGCGGCTCCTCGCGGGACCGCACAGTTGCGTTGACCGGCCGGATTGCCGCTGAAACCACCTTGCTGCCGATGGCTCATCTGACAGCGGTGAATCACTCAGTTGCGCAGCTGCGCCACGTGATTGGACATTACGCCGATGTTGGCGTAAGGAATGTGCTGGCGCTACGAGGAGATCCGCCAGGAAATCCGGCTGGGAAATGGGTGGAGCACCCAGAGGGCTTGCGCTACGCGAGCGAGTTGGTGGAGCTGATCGCCAGCAGCGGCGACTTCGTGGTGGGTGCCGCTGCTTTTCCCGATGTACACCCGCGTTCGCTCAATTTGGCTAGCGACGTCGAGCACTTCGTTGCCAAATGCCGCGCTGGTGCACAATTCGCGATCACGCAATTCTTTTTTGACTGGCAACGCTACACACGACTCCGGGATGCGGTGGTACGCGCCGGATGCGATGTCCCGATTGTGCCCGGCGTCATGCCAGTGACTAACGTGCGGCAGATTGAACGAATGACGGAACTGTCTGGCGCGGCATTTCCACCTGAGCTGGCGCGCCGGTTGCACGCGGTGGAGCACGATCCGGCGGCGGTTGAGGCCATCGGGGTAGATGTAGCCACTGCGCTGTCACAGCGGCTACTCGCCGAGGGCGCGCCCGGGCTGCACTTCATCACGCTGAACCGCTCTCCGGCGACCCGGCAAGTCTGGCGTCGGTTACATCCGAACTAACACCGCCGAGTGTCA
>JBBSOC010000142.1:0-1817 GCA_038260095.1 Mycobacteriales bacterium
ATCTGAGCTCACCGCGGTCACTGGAGTAAGAGAATCTGGGGGTTCGCTGGAGTGGGAGGGGCCCTGGTTGGCCATCGCCGCGGCAACTACGGCTGCCACTAACGCGGATAACTTACTCATGTCCATAAGGTTCGACATCATGATTAAGCTCACTTCGTTGGGGGTGTACACCCAACTTAGGTTCGCGGTGACCGCCTGCGATAGGTCGAGCGCGGTAAAGTAACCTGTTGCGCCATCACGTTGCATCCGAAAGGACGACGTGACACACGTTTCGATGGATGTGTGCGTCGTTGCTCCGCGTGTCTGATTCATCGTGGTGCTCGGCTGCTAGTTCCGATTGGTGATAAAGGTTTGTATATGAGCGCTGACTCGAATGTTCGATCGCTGCACGTGGCGCAGTCCGAGGCGCCGTTGGTCGGAGTGATCATGGGTAGCGACTCTGATCTATCCACAATGTCGGCTGCGGCCGATGCCCTGGAAGAGTTCGGGATACCGCACGAGGTGAGGGTGGTCTCAGCTCACCGGACACCTCGGGCGATGCTCGAATACGCCGAAGGTGCCGCGGCGCGCGGGCTACGCGTCATCATCGCCGGGGCTGGAGGGGCGGCTCACTTGCCAGGCATGGTGGCGGCGGCAACTGTGCTGCCGGTGATTGGTGTACCAGTGCCGCTGACGTATCTGGACGGGATGGATTCGCTGTTGTCCATTGTGCAGATGCCGGCTGGGGTTCCGGTGGCTACCGTGAGCATCGCGGGGGCGCGTAACGCTGGTCTGCTCGCGGTGCGAATCTTGGCTAGCTCGCCTGACGCTATCGGTACGCAACTTAGTCGCCAGATGCAAGACTTCCAAGAGTCGCTTGCCGACGTGTCAAACGGCAAAGCAACCGGCAAGGTGGGCTTTAAGCCAGCCCGCACGATAGCTAAGAAAAGCGCCGTGCTGCGCACGAGTTCGTAGAGCGTCACCAACTGGGTTCTGCCAAGGCCGCAGGAGCCGCCGCCTACGAGAAAAGTAGGCAAGGCGACGAGAACGCCGGCAGGGACCAGTTGGTGACGCTCTTACTCCATTTTTCGGATGGCGCCGACTAGCCGCCGCACATCACGCCGTCCGCGTTCGTAGCCGGCACCAACGACCAGCAGTGTGGCACCAGCAACGGCAAGTGGCACCCAGACTGGGAGCTCCGCGGTGATCCGGGGGAGCAGCGGGGATCCGACCCGTGCCGCGACGGCGGCTACGGTGAGCACGCCCAGTATGAATGGTGCTTGTCGCCCACTGATCGCTCCGAGGCCGATAAGTAGCAGCGCCACCGTTCCAAGGATGAGCGCTCGCAGCGGCTCGGATGAGCCAAACAGCACTACGGCCAACGTCGGCACGATTCCCATCAGCAGCGCGGGCCCGAAAGTGACCCACGACGATTTCTCAGGCTTATTCCGCTGAGAGAGCAGCCCGACGAGCACCAGCGCCAGCGCGAGTGGAATGGTGTAGCCCTCGACGGTATGTATCTGGGCCGCTCGAAGCCACAGCCCCACGGCCAATACCCCAAGGCCGAGCGCCCACCAGATGGCCGCTCGCCGGGACTCGCGTAGTGCGATCGCGGCAAGCAGCGCCGCCAAGATGGTGACCATCAGGGCACACCCCAGCGGGCTTGTAAGCGAGAGCATGACCGCGACCAGCGCGCCGATCCCCGCGCTCACCTCCAAAGTAACGCTGTATGCGAGAGCCGCCGCCCAGCTGGTGGTAGCTATGGCTGTGGCGGTACCGATGAGCGCTACTACCCCAATCAACAGCAGGTAGGAGGCCAGCAGCTCGCCCCCGCCGAC
>JBBSOC010000143.1:0-1754 GCA_038260095.1 Mycobacteriales bacterium
AGCCAGGCCTGCCGGAACCCGAACGACCCGGAGAAGCCAGCGAGGTTCTGCACCAGCAGCTTGGCACCCACCAGCGGCTCGATGTCGTCGAGCGCGGCGTAGGGCGGGGCCACCATCAGCCCGACCCCAGCACACGGGTACCCCCGTTGCCGCCTCGTGTCGCAGCGCCCCCCACGCCGCTGCGCGGTCGCGCGTGAGGGGCCGATGCGACGGCGAGGCGGAAGGGTCTCACGGTTCTCGTGGCAGATAAGAATGCATCCTCCAGCGGCGTTCGGATCAGGATGGAGTTACCAAACTTCTTTCCCGCCGGAGCTCGCTGAAGGATGCAACTTAAGACGATCCTGAATCGTGTGGAAAAGCACAAGTCCTTTGTCTATGGCGACGCCACTTTGGGCGGAACTGCCAAAAAGCCTACGCTGGAGATCGCGGTCGAACCACGGGCCAACGGGCAGCCGACCTGCTCTGGCTGCAAACGACGCCAGCCAGGCTACGACCGATTGCCGCCGCGATCGTTCGAGTTTGTACCGCTATGGGGCATCGCCGTGTTCCTTGTCTATCGGATGCGGCGTGTCGACTGTCGCACCTGTGGTGTGACCGTGGAGCAAGTTCCCTGGAGCGACGGCAAGGCCCACCTGACGATCACCTTCCAGTGGTTCTTGGCGCGTTGGGCGCGACGCCTGTCGTGGCAGGAAACGGCCCGGGTGTTCCACACCAGTTGGGATACCGTGTATCGCGCGGTCGAGCACGCCGTGCGATGGGGGCTGGTGCACCGTAATCTTCATGAAATCGAGGCGATTGGCGTGGATGAGGTGCAGTGGCAGCGGGGCCACAAGTACCTGACCCTGGTCTATCAGATCGACGAAGGCTGTCGGCGGCTGCTGTACGTGGCGCGGGACCGAACGGAAGACAGCCTACGGGGCTTCGCCCGTGTGTTTCCCGATAAGAGTCTGGCGAACCTCAGCTATGTCTGTAGCGACATGTGGAAGCCGTACTTGACGGTGCTAGCGGAATTCGCCAGCCAGGCCATACACGTGCTGGACCGCTTCCACATCATGAAGCAATTCAACCAGGCGATCGACGAAGTTCGCGCGGCAGAAACCCGGCAGTTAAAAGCGGACGGCTACGAACCGGTGCTCAAGCACTCCCGCTGGTGCCTGTTGAAGCGGAAGCAGAACTTAACCCACAAGCAGACCGTGAAGCTCTCGGAACTGATGCAGTACAACCTGCAGTCGGTGCGGAGTCATCTCCTGCGGGAGGACTTTCAACGGTTTTGGGAGTACCGCTCGGTCGCCTGGGCCGGCAAGTTCCTGAAGGAGTGGTGCACCCGCACGATGCGCAGCCGGATCGAGCCGATGAAGAAAGTGGCCGGCATGCTGCGCCGCCATCAGCCGTTGATCCTGAACTGGTTCCGGGCGAAGGGCATGATTTCCGCTGGCGTGGTAGAGGGACTGAACAACAAAGTAAAACTCACCACCAGAAAATCCTATGGCTTTCGCACCTATGAGGCCATAGAAATCGCCCTATATCACAGCCTCGGCGCGCTTCCCGAGCCAACATTTACCCACGATTTCTGCTGACGAGGCCTTTGCCAGTTGGGCCGCAGAAGCGTGGTGAGCGCGTGCGCCGCCGGTCATGTGAACTCAGACTCCGGCCTTGAGGACACGCATTGCACGGATTATCGAGACCTAAGCGAGCTTGCGCCCCGAATGGAGCTGGAGGACTAGTACGACAGCCGCCACAACCAACAGAACGTG
>JBBSOC010000144.1:0-1740 GCA_038260095.1 Mycobacteriales bacterium
ACTGCTCGATCTGCTCAGCCTGCCGCATAGCCAGCGCCGCGATTTCCTCATAGGACAGACGACGATCGGCGGGCACCACACCATCATCAACACCCGACCGTGAAGATCAACTCGACACGCTGAGGACCTGACCAGTTACGAAAAAGGCAAGGCTGCTCATCGACGATGCTGGAGGTATGCCCTTCGGTGAGCCGCGAAAGCTACGCCCGAGGAGCGTCGTTCGGTAGTTGACGCTATCGCAGAGAAAATGGAAGTGAAGCTTTGGTCCTTCCCTTACCGTCATCTACTGCACGAATGATGGTAAGATTTTTTATGCCTTCAGTACCAGCCGAGTCCAGTGCTTGGCCATGTGTCAGCTGGGAATCCCGCAGCTGGACGCCCTCGGTCTCTTCCGATGCGCTCTCGCGCAGAGCGCATAAGCGTCATCAGGGGCACTATCGGGCCGCCCTCGTTGCGAGGATCGCTGATGCGCACCCGTACCTGCCGAATGCTGTTGCTGCGCTCGCCGCTGAGGCGTCGGCTGCGATCGCGCGTTTCGACGCCGAAGTTGGTGCAGAGGTTGCGCCCTTCGCGACAGTGCTGCTGAGATCGGAATCGGCGGCATCGTCGATGATCGAGAACCTTACGTCGGGCACCAAGGCCATTGTGCTGGCTGAAATGGGCAGCCGCGACAAGCATAATGCTACCGAGATCGTCGGCAACGTGGCTGCTATGAAGGCAGCAATCAACCTGGCCGACCGGCTCGACGCCGCGGCCATCCTCGCTATGCACGACGCGTTGATGCGCAACTACGCCTCGGATATCGCCGGAAAATGGCGTCGGCAGCAGGTCTGGATCGGCGGGGACTGCGTTGGACCACATGGCGCGATGTTCGTTCCGCCGCATCACGACCATATAGCTCACCTGATTGACGATCTTGTGGCCTTTACTCGACGGACTGATTTGCCGCTACTCACCCACGCCGCTATTGCTCACGCCCAGTTTGAGACCATTCACCCTTTTAGCGATGGCAACGGCCGCACCGGCCGCGCTCTGGTTCACGCGATGCTGCGTGGTCACGGTTTGACACGGAAGGTCACCGTACCGGTCTCGGCTGGACTCTTGGGCGATACGAACACGTATTTTCACGCTCTCACGGCGTACCGAAACGGAGATCTGGAGCCGATCGTGGCCATGATGGCTAACGCCTCATTCGCTGCGATCGATAACGGTCGCCGGCTTGTCACCGAGCTGCATGATGTACGCGCTAGTTGGAACGACCGGGTAAAGGCTCGCCGTGGGGCTATGGTGTGGCGGCTAGCTGAACTATTGCTGCGTCAACCAGTTGTGGATACCGCAATGGTTGCCGCAGAACTGGGCATCTCACCAGATAACGCTGCGCGACCGATCACCCCCTTGGTTCGGGCGGGTGTACTGACGGAGTTCACGGGCTTTGCCCGTAACCGGATGTGGCAGTCACAGGAGGTTCTCGCGGCACTTGATAGCTTCGCCGCGCGAGCAATCAGGCGCACAGCCGACTGAGCAAGCAGGCTCCGCGAGTCTTGCTCTGGGTAGCCGACTGAGGTTCCCCTAGCCGAGGGCTATATAGACGGCTCTGCGCTAAGAGCGTGTTTTGAAACTGGATGGTTGGGCGGTGTGGTGGCTTTGGGTGTTGGAGAACTCCTGGTAGATCGATGGTTGTTGAGACCCGATCTGACCAGGAGTTCTGGTGCCATCATTGCCCACGTGTAGGTGTTTGTC
>JBBSOC010000145.1:0-1590 GCA_038260095.1 Mycobacteriales bacterium
ATCGGCAACACACCCGCGCCTGGAAGAAACAGCGCCGGTATCTTGCCGGAGCAGTGAACTACTGTCACCGTTGCGCCGCCCTCACCGGCTTCCTCGCTGCCCGTGCAAGACACTCGGTCAGCTACCGACCGGCTAGTGCCACGTGCCAACAGTTCCGAAGCTTTACCCGCCCCCGCTGCCGGAACAGCGTTTGCATTTGCTGCATAACGGGCACCGCTAGCAGCCGACTCCGTTGCCACATTGCGCACATATAAATACAATGCCGCCTGCACGATCAGCAAAGTCAAAAACAGCAACACGATGCTCACCATCAAAAACTCGGGTACCGCCGCACCTGTGTCACCGCGCGCAGCCCTACGTCTGCGACGCAAGAAGCCGTCCAGCCCAAGCTCGACCACCGTCGCTACCCGCCAGAACCCGAGACCACGTTGTCGATCGCGTGAGTTACCGCGTCCACGATCTTGCCCTTGAACGCGGCGAAGATCGCCACCACCAGGCCGGCCGACATCACTGTCACCAACACCCAGCCCGGCACATCGCCACGCTGCACGTCACCCAGAGCGAACCGGTTAACCCAGAACGGGAGTCGGCTCCATCGCTGCCGTATACGCTTGATCATTCTTCTCTCCCATACTTGGGCAATGCCGCAGACCACAACCTGCGGCACACGCCTACCATCGGGCCAGCGTAATGCAATAACCGGCTGGAAAACACTCCGTGCGCAATCTGTGGATAACGTCGACGCCGTAACCGCGCCTCCATGGACGTTTTCCCTGAAAACGCCGTGGAGTGCATGGCATAAGGGGGCGCTAACCGGTGAGCAGCGTAATGTTGACTAGCCCCGGATACAGCGCAAATAGCACAGTGATCGGTAGCAGCAAAAACACCACCGGAAACATCATCGCAATCTCGCGCTGACCCCCGGAGGCCAGCAACGCCCGCTTGCCGGCCTCCCGCACATCAACTGCCTGCGCCCGCAGCACTTCGGCCAACGGCGTGCCGCGTTCCAGCGCGATCACCATGCCGTCGATGAACCGAGCGAGGACGTCCAAACTGGTACGGTTGGCAACCCCCTGCAGCGAAGAGATCAACGAAGCGCCCGACCGTGCCTCCGATAACGCTCGATGCAGCTCTATCGAAAGCTCTCCGCGGCACAACCGACACACCCGCTGCAATGCGGCAACCGGTGACTCTCCAGCTGCCACCGACAACGCCAGCAACTCGGCGACCACCGGAAGCTCCTGCACCATGGAGCGTTCTCGGCGCCGCACCGAGACCGTGAGCCACCAGTCCCGCCCCAGCACTCCACTCACCATACCGACGCCAATAAGTGCCACCGCGGCCAACAGATTGATCGAAACTGTCGCCACCGATATCAGCACTGCGGTCAGTAACCCACCCAGCCCGCCAAGCACACCCCACATGACCTGCTCGACACGAAAATCCTCAACGCGCTGCTCAGAGCCGAGCGCCGCGAGCCGAGTCCGCACCGACCGCGCACCGCCCAACAACCGCTCGAGGAAACCCCCAGCCCTGGTCAGCAGCGGCAACGCCAGGCGCCCTGCCGGCCCCCACTGATTCACCAGCTGG